>CAUUSU010000006.1:0-19403 GCA_963547835.1 uncultured Campylobacter sp. | reverse complement strand
ACTAAATGAAAAAATTGCTATTTGCGTTGGCGCTCGCCGCTTGCTTTGCGTTCGGAGCATCCGAGCTTGAGACGCTAGAAAAAGAGTGCAATGACGGCAATATGAAATCTTGCGCCGAGGCAGGATTGCAATGTAAGGATAACGCAAAAAAGCTAAAACTATTTGAAAAAGCTTGTAACGGCGGAAATAAGCTCGGTTGTCTCGGAGTCTCGGGCGTAATGATGCAAGAAGATCCAAAAAAAGCCGTCGAGTATTTTGAAAAAAAATGTGACTCTGGAGACGCTCTTGATTGCGCATTATTAGGGGCCATGTATAAGGACGGAGACGGAGTCGAAAAAGATATATCAAAAGCGGTAATTTATTATGACAAAGCTTGCGACAGAGGAAATGGACTATCATGCGGTATATTGGCAGATATGTACCGTAAAGGAGACGGCATAAAAATAGATTTCATAAGAGCGGCGGTTTATTATAAAAAAGGTTGCGACGTAGCAGGCGAATTACTGAATTGCTACAATTTTGCGGTTTTTAACCATTACGTCGAAAAAGATAAAAGTAAAGCTGCGCAGTATTACAAGAAAGCTTGTGATTCAGGCAAAAATAGCTCTTATCTTGACCTTCCTAATATGACGGAATTGAAGGATACTTGGCAAAAATCCTGCGATATGTATGAGCTACTAAAATAGCGCGCCGAGTTACAGATGGTACAATACGCGTCGGCTGCGGATTAAAATCCCGCCGCGTTTAAATTTAAATCGCGGCGGTAGGCTACTAAGCTCAACGATAAAATTTTAAATTGATCGGGCGATATGCGGCAGAATTTAACGTAAATTTACACGGATCCTGCACAGATTTTGATGCGAGCAAAGCGCTAAAATAAAGAGGCAGATTTGTCATAAGCAAATGCGTGCTAAAAGCATAGATTGGTACGCAGCAGAATTTTAAGTTAGAATTACGTAGCCTTATGCACTTGCGCCTCCGCATGGATCGGGCGAAAGTAGAATTGCAAGGTTGGAATTTACGCAGTCGCAAATATAAAGTTTCGCGCCGTTTTTTTGATGTGGAATTTAGAATTTTAAAATTCCTAGAGCTTCGAATTTGGCGCTGAGCCTTGAAATACCGTAGCGATAGAATTTTAAAATTTGCCGCCGCATCGCTTTAAAAATCTTGCTTAAAAATTTTAATTACGCAGCGTAAAATTTTTCATTTCTGCTGCGGCGCTGTGTTTTGCCATAAAAATTTTGCTTTTTTTGCTATGACGATGTGTTTTTGTCGCAGAATTTCGCGACTTTTTACGGCGCAGAATTTTTAGCGCGAAGTTCCTCATTATTTTTGCTTGTTAAAATTTAAGCGATAAATCTCACGATGTTAAATTAGCACGGCATAAGGCTCTTATCGCTAGGCGCCACTTTGAAGCGAAATGAGATAAATTCTACGTGGCGCAAAAGGCGCCCGATTAGGCTTTGCGGCGTCCTTGCATACTGCGCAAAAGTGCGATCTCCTCCGCCCAGATGCTCTCGTCGATCGTTTCTAAAATCAGCGGGATCTCGTCGATGTTTGGATCGTTCATGATGTTTTCAAACGCCGCAAGCCCCAAAAATCCGCGTCCGAGGCTCTCGTGTCGATCTTTGCGCACGCCAAGCTCGTTTTTCGTGTCGTTTAGGTGCATGCCGCTTAAAAATTTATAGCCGATCGCGCGGTCAAACTCGCTCATCGTGCGCTCGTAGGCCTGCCGGCTGCGGAGGTCGTATCCTGCGGCGAACGCGTGACAGGTATCGATGCAGACGCCGATGCGATCTTTGTTTGAAATTTTATCGATCACGTAAGCGAGCTGAGCGAAATCATAGCCGAGATTGGAGCCCTGGCCGGCGGTGTTTTCAAGCACGAGTTTGACGCCGCTAGTGTTTGCGATGGCGAAATTTAGCGACCCTGCGATATTATCCAGGCACACTTGAGCTGAAATTTCATTTAGATGCGAGCCCGGATGAAAGTTCAAAAGCCTAAGCCCAAGCGCCTCGCAGCGGCGGATCTCGTCCACGAAGGCATTTAGGGACTTCTCGCGCTCCGCCTCGCGCGGATGGCCCAAATTTATGAGGTAGCTGTCGTGCACCAAGACATGTTCCGCGCGGATGCCGCTTTGCCTCAGCGCGTCCTTAAATGCGGCGATCTCCTCTGCACTAAGCGGCGGCGCATCCCATCTGCGTTGATTTTTGACGAACATCGCAAACGCGTCCGCCCCGATCTTTGCGGCGTTTAACGGCGCGTTAAAAACCCCGCCGCTAGCACTCACGTGCGCTCCGATCCGCTTCATTTTACCTCCTAAATTTTATTTTATGCCGCGTGCGGCAAATTTCATCAACCCTAGCTGCGCGCGAATTTTATAATTTTAAATGCGCGTTTTTTCTTTCGCACATACGCGCTGTTTGGTAAATTTCGCCGCAAAGAGCCGGTGCAGAGCGCCAATAAAACCGCGCCGTTTGCACAACTTAGGCGGCTACCCCGCCGAATAATGGAATTTTGACTGCTCGCGCCGTGTTTTGAAACGGTGACCGAAGCGCATTATTTCCGCGCACTTACAAACGCCCGCTGCGCGAAATTTTACTCGTTCGCGATTTGCTCGCGCCGCCCGCGGAATTGCATCTCACGCGCTACAAACATTGCTCGCGGCTAGCGCAAAATTTTACTGCAGTTCGCGGATTTTGATCTTTACGCCGCGCTTTGCATCGGCGAAGATTATGGATCTTCCGCCACCGTCCTTGTCGCGGCAAACCTTATAATCGATAGAGCCATCTTGCAGGCTTTGCGCGAGGCAACGGCGCTCGCCTGCGTCGCTGCCGCCAAAGATCGGCTTGCCGTCTAGGATTTCGCCCAGAAGCCCGCGGTAGTGCTCGGTGCCGAAGAATTTTTTATTGAAAACGAGCTCGTCGTCGCACGCGCCGTTCATGCAAATTTTATCGCCTTTTAAAACCAGGCTCAGCACGCTGATGCCGCTTGCGTAAATTTGAACCTCGGTTTGGTTCTTAAATTTACGCATAAAGCCCGCGTCACTAGTGCGAGTAAGCGGCGAAATGACGGTGAAATTTACAGCTTGCGTAGAAGCGGGCTTGAGTGCGGTGGTAGCGCAGCCTGCGAGCAGAAGCGAAAGTGCAAGCGGCGCCAGAAAAGAGCATTTCATAAATAATCCTTAATTTAAGTTGGGTTTAAGTGCGTCTTGAGTAGAATACCGCCTTTAATCTTAATACCAGATTAAGTGGCCCCTTCGTCTAACGGTTAGGACATCGCCCTTTCACGGCGGTAAAACGAGTTCGAATCTCGTAGGGGTCGCCACTTCTAGTTTTAAAATTTTTTGACGCAAATCTTAGCTTTGTAAAATTCTGAAATTTTATCTAACTGCTAAATTTCAAAATTATGCGCTTTCGCTGCTTTCTGCGCTATAAAATTCCAAGACTGCAATAAAATTCTACCTGATAGTTTTAAAATTTATCCCCGCCGAATTTATGTAATAAATTTTATGCAATCAAATAAAACTCGCAAATTTAGCTCTTTCTAAAAAAAATTCGCTAAATTTATTGAATGCAAAATTTTAAAGAATACGTAAATGAAATTCTAAAAAATCATCCTGGCGAGCGCGTCACTAGCTTTAGTTTCGAGGGCGAGAAATACTGGCTCAAGCAGCCGGAGCTGCGCATCCGCGGCGGATTGCTTACGAAAATATTCAAAGCTAATCCGAAAGCCGCTTTCGATTACGAAGCGCTAAAATGCGAGAGCTTGTACGCAGCTGGCGCGCCTGTGCCGCAGCTGGTGCTGCGAGACGAGAGCTTTTTTGTACTCAAAGACGGCGGCACGCCGGTGGACGAGGTGTTAAAAAGCTCGGATGAGGCATCTTGCGTGGCGCTCATTGAGGGCTACGCTGCGGCGTTAGCACAGCTGCATTCGCGCGGCTTCATACACGGCAGACCCGCGCTGCGCGACGTTTTAGTAAAAAACGGCGAGATGAAATTTATAGATTTTGAAAATCGTGGCGAGCGCGGTAATCTGCAAAAAGCCAAAATGCGAGATTTTTTGCTGTTTGTCTATGATCTGTGTCGCGAAAGGCTAAGCGAAGGTTTGGTGCGTGCAGGCATTCGCACCTACGCCTCAAGCGGCGGGCAGGACGTAGTGCAAAGTGCGTGGGCTACGGTACTTGCGCTGCGTCCGATATATTTTATCGCCAGGCTCTTGCCGCAAAAATTTAAAGATCTAAATGCGCTCGTGCGCACGTTTGAGCTCTGCCTAAAAATAATTGAGGAAAACGATGGTCAAACAAAGTAAATTCGCTAAATTTAAGCTGGTGATTATACTCGCCTATATGTCCGCTCTGGCGCCCTTGTCTACCGATATGTATCTGCCCGCGCTGGAAAAGGTAAAGGCAAGCTTTGCTACGAGCGAGTTTTACACTCAGCTATCGGTTGCGAGTTTTTTCATCGCTTTTGCGCTAGGACAGCTCGTTTATGGACCGCTAAGCGATAAATTTGGTCGTAAAAAGCCGTTATACGCGGGCATTTTGCTTTTCATATGTGCGTCGCTTGCTTGCGTGAGCTTTGATAGCGTTTACGCGTTTATATTTTTTAGGTTTTTGCAAGCTTTGGGTGGGTGCGCTGGAGTGGTACTTGCGCGAGCCGTAATTAATGATAAATTCGAACTGCACGAGGCTGCGGCGATGTTTGCGCTGATGATGGTCGTGGGCTCGCTAGCGCCGATGCTAGCACCAACTCTAGGTGGATTTGTGCTAGATTTTTTCTCGTGGCAAGCGATTTTTGCGATTTTGTTTGCGCTTGGAATTTTGCTTTTTGCATTTATATTTTTCGGACTTAGCGAGAGCGCGCAGATAGATGGGGTTGCTACACTTAGCGTGAAAGGCGTGCTTGGCGAATACGGCATAATCTTGCGAAATAAAGAATTTATGCGCTATACGCTAGGATTTGCGGTTGCGATGAGCGCACTTTTTGCTTATATCACGGGCTCTAGCTTCATATTTTTGGGCTATTATGGGCTGGGCGAGCATGCCTTTGGCGTAATATTTGGCATCAACGCTCTTGGAATGACCCTTGTTTCGGCACTAAATGCCAAACTCGTGCAAAATCGCGAACCCGCCGCTTTATTAAATTTCGGTCTAATAGCGATGCTCGTGATGAGCCTGATTTTGCTCGCATGCGCTATGCTTGGCCTTCCCTTCATCTGCTTTGAGGCTTCGCTTTTCGTATTGCTTTCATCGCTCGGCTTTGTCGCGCCTAACGCCACGACGCTTGCGATGGCGCTGTATAAGGACGGCAACTCTGGCGCAGCTTCGGCGGTACTGGGGACTGCGCAGTTTGCTATTGCCGGGGCTATTTCGTTTATCGTGGGTGCAGTGGGAGCGAATAAGCCGTTTTTGCTCGCAAGTGTGATGGTAATTTGTGCTCTTTGCGCGAACGCCGTATATTTTTTATTGCGAAAAAAGAATCAAAAATTTTAATTTTAATATTTTTTAAATTTATCGTTAAGGATTGATTAGCTAAAATTAACTCTCGTTCTTTCAGTGTAAGAAAGACAATTCGGTAAAAAAGGAAACAAGCCAATGAGCGATATTATCGCGTATAAATTTAACGGTGAAATTTACGATACTCAAAGCATCGGCGAGCACGCAAGCGAGGCACAGCCGATATATTTCGATAACTCCGAGGACTCGCTTAAAATTCTGCGCCACTCCTGTGCGCATCTTTTGGCGCAGGCGGTGCGCGAGCTTTATGCGGGCGCAAAATTTTTCGTAGGACCGGCGATCGAAGATGGGTTTTACTATGATATGCGCGTCAGCAAAGATAACGGCGAGAAGCTCGGCGAAGAGGATTTAAAGGCGATTGAAAAAAAGATGCGCGCGCTTGCCGAGGAAAATTTAGAGATTAAAAAGATAGCCTCCACTAAAGAGGCAGTTGCGAAAAAATATGCAAACGACGATCTTAAGCAGGAAGTTTTAAAGCGCATCCCCGACGGCCCGGTTAGCTTATATGCACAGGGCGAGTTTGAGGACATCTGCCGCGGTCCGCACGTGCAAAATACGAAATTTTTGAAAAATTTCGCCCTTACGCGCATCGCGGGAGCGTATCTCGGCGGCGACGAGAAGCGCGAGATGCTAACTCGCATCTACGGTGTCGTATTTGCCGACAAAGATAGCCTTAAAAAGCACCTTACGATGCTAGAAGAAGCTAAGAAGCGCGATCACCGAAAACTCGGAGCCGAGATGAAATTTTTCACCTTCGACGAGCAGATCGGCGCGGGACTTCCGATCTGGCTTCCTGCCGGCACGAGGATGCGCATAAAGCTCGAGGAGCGCCTTTATAGGCAGCTTCGCAAGCGCGGCTACGAGCCGGTGCGCGGCCCTGAAATTTTAAAATCAGACGCGTGGAAGATCAGCGGGCACTATAGCAACTACAAAGAAAATATGTATTTTACGACGATCGAGGAGCAGGAATACGGTATCAAGCCGATGAACTGCGTCGGTCACATCAAGGTTTATCAAAGCGAAATCCGCTCATATCGCGATCTGCCGCTTAAATTTTGCGAGTACGGCGTCGTGCACCGCCACGAAAAAAGCGGCGTCTTGCACGGACTTTTCCGCGTGCGCGAGTTTACGCAGGACGACGCGCATCTGTTTGTGATGCCGAGCCAGATCAAAGAAAACGTCTATGAAATTTTAGATTTCGTGGAGCTTCTGATGAAGGCTTTCGGATTTGAATACGAGCTTGAAATTTCGACCAAACCGCAAAAGGCGGTCGGCGACGACGAGGTTTGGGATATCGCGACGAAGGCATTAAAAGACGCGCTTGACGAAAAAGGCTTAAAATACGGCTTAGACGAGGGCGGCGGCGCTTTTTACGGACCTAAGATCGACATCAAAATCACCGACGCGCTCGGTCGAGAATGGCAGTGCGGCACGGTGCAGGTCGATTTTAACCTGCCTGCGCGCTTCGAGCTTGGCTACATCGACGAAAATAATGAAAAAAAGCAGCCCGTGATGCTGCATCGCGCGATTTTGGGAAGCTTCGAGCGCTTCGTGGGGATTTTGCTCGAGCACACCGCGGGCGAGCTTCCGTTTTGGATCTGTCCTACGCAGGTATCGATCGTGCCGATCGGTGAGGCGCACGTAAGCTATGCGAAAGAAATTTTAAATTTGCTGCGCGAAGCAGGCATTGACGGCGAAATTTTAGATAAAAACGAAACGCTAAATAAACGAATCAGAACGGCTGAAAAGCAGAAGGTGCCGCTCATCATCGTCCTAGGCGATAATGAAGTTTCGGCTCGCAGCGTGGCTCTGCGCGATCGCAGGGCGCGCGAACAGCGAAATTTAGGACTGGATGAGTTTTTAAATTTCGTAAAAGCTAAATTAAACGAGGTGAATTTTTGAGCAGAGGCAAAGAGGTTTTTCTAAACGAGGACATTCCGGCTAGCGAAGTCAGGTGCATAGGCGACAACGGCGAGGTTTACGGCATAATTTCAAAGGCGCAGGCGCTGCAAATCGCCGAGCGAGAGGGTGTGGATCTGGTTTTGATAGCGCCCGATGCAAAGCCGCCCGTTTGCAAGGTCATGAACTACAGCAAATTTCGCTATCAGCAGGAAAAAAAGCTCAAAGAGGCGAAAAAAAAGCAAAAAATCATCGAGGTCAAAGAGATCAAGCTGTCCGCCAAAATCGCTCAAAACGACATTAATTACAAAGTAAAACACGCGAAAGAATTCCTTGGTAGCGGCAAACACGTCAAACTTCGCGTATTTTTAAAAGGGCGCGAGATGTCAAGCCCCGAAATCGGCGTAAATTTGCTCAATAAAATTTGGGACGAATTTTTTGCTGAAGTGGCCGATCGTGATAAAGCGCCTGCGCTGGAGGGTCGCTACGTAAATATGCTGATCACGCCGAAAAAAGTTTAGTGTATTTGTGCGGAATAAACACAAAATAATTTGATACTATTAAGTGCATGCGGCGCTATATAGTATTAAGTAATTTTATACGTAGTTATTTTTACTTGAAACTTTCTTGATGAAATACTAGTAAACTGATAAGTCAGCAATTATAATGACTATTTTGTAGCATAATAGCCATCATAATAAAATTTGGGATAGTAAGGAGATAAATATATGAAAGTTTTAATACTAGCAGGAGGTTTCGGTACTAGGCTTGCCGAAGAGACGAGCATTAGGCCAAAGCCAATGGTAGAGATCGGCGAAAAACCGATTTTATGGCATATTATGAAAATTTATAGTTTGTACGGATTTAACGAATTTGTCATTCTACTTGGCTATAAAGGCTACTATATCAAAGAATATTTTGCCAATTATTTTTTGCATCAAAGCGATATGACTATAGATTTGAAAAATGGCAAAATGGAGGTTTTGAGCAATTTTAGTGAGCCTTGGAGCGTTACGCTCTTAAATACCGGGCTAAACACTATGACTGGCGGTCGTATTAAGCGGGCTCAGAGCATAGTGGGAGACGAACCATTTTTGCTTACTTATGGAGATGGTGTTAGTGATATAGATATCCACGAGCTTGTAAAATTTCATAAGTCTCATGGCAAAGCGCTTACGATGACTTCCGTTCAACCGGAAGGTCGTTTTGGGGCGCTAAATATAGATGACGAAAGTCGCGTGCATGAGTTTAAGGAAAAACCAAAAGGAGACGGCAATTGGATCAATGCGGGTTTCTTTGTATGCGAGCCCAAGGTTTTTGACTATATTACAAATGGAGATGCGACGATATTCGAGCAAGAGCCACTTATGAATTTGGCCCACGACGGCGAAATTTTAGCGTATAAACACAGCGGATTTTGGAAACCGATGGATACGCTTAGAGATAAGCTTGAGTTAAACAAAATTTGGGATAGCGGCAACGCTCCGTGGAAAAAGTGGTAGCAATGCAAGATATGCAGGATCTATACTCCGGAATTTATAAGGGCAAAACAGTTTTGCTTACCGGGCATACCGGTTTTAAGGGCTCATGGCTTAGTCTATGGCTGCAGCGCTTGGGCGCGAAAGTGATAGGGTATTCGCTTCCGGCGCCTACAGAGCCAAATCATATAGGACTTTTAAATTTAAATATCGTCCAGGTGATCGCCGACATACGAGATCTTGCTAAATTAAACGAAGTCTTTGCGGCTTATAAACCCGACATCGTCTTCCACTTTGCCGCTCAGGCTTTGGTGCGTCCATCTTATGAAGATCCGATCACGACTTACGAGACCAATGTCATAGGCACATTAAAAGTCTTTGAAGCCTGCAGAAAGGCGGACGTTCGCGCGATCGTGAATATCACCAGCGATAAGGCTTATGAAAATAAAGAGTGGGTTTGGGGTTATCGTGAGAACGATCCTATGGGCGGATATGATCCATATAGCTCGTCGAAAGGCTGCGCGGATCTTTTGGCTAGCTCATACCGAAACTCATTTTTTAACGAAAAAGACTATGGCGTAAAGCATCAAACTCTGCTTGCCACATGTCGCGCAGGTAATGTCATAGGCGGCGGAGACTGGGCGCAAGACAGATTGATCTGCGACGTAATGCGCGCGGCAGCTAAAAATGAAGCGGTAATGATCCGCAATCCGAATGCGACGCGTCCTTGGCAGCATGTGTTAGAACCGCTTAGTGGATATTTGCTCGTGGGGCAAAAGTTGCTTGAAGGGCGAAAGGAATTCGGCAGCGCGTGGAATTTCGGTCCTAGCGATGATGGCGCGATTAGGGTGCTTGATGTACTAAAGAGCGCCAAGCGATATTGGGATAAGATAGAATTTAAAATCGGCTCCGACACGGACCAGCCGCATGAGGCAAATTTATTGAAGCTTGATTGCTCTAAAGCACATGCGCTGCTTGGCTGGAAGCCCGTTTGGAATAGTGAAACGGCATTTGAAAAAACCATAAGATGGTATAAAAATTTCTACGAAAACGGCACGATTGATACCGAGCAAAATTTAAACGACTACGTAAAAGAGATGATGCGATGATAAAAGTTAGCGATTTTATAGCAAAATTTATAGCCGAACACGAAGATACCGCAAAGACCGTATTTATGGTCTCGGGTGGCGGCAATATGCACCTGATAGATTCGCTTGGCAAAAATGAAAATTTAGAGTATGTCTGTAACCATCACGAACAGGCTTGCGCGATAGCTGCAGAGGGCTATGCGCGCGTCTCAAATAAGATCGGTATCGCGTATGTTACCACGGGTCCCGGCGGGACGAACGCGATTACTGGCGTTTACGGTGCCTGGGTGGATTCGATCCCTACGATGATCATATCGGGGCAAGTGAAATTTCAGACGACCATTGCTTCGCAACCCGAGCTAAATTTACGTCAGCTCGGCGATCAAGAGATTAATATCGTTGACATCGTAAGGCCTATCACAAAATACGCCGTAATGATAACGGATAAAAATAGCATAAAATTTCATCTGCAAAAAGCTATTTATGAGGCCAAACACGGCAGACCCGGACCCGTATGGCTGGATGTGCCGCTAGATATACAAGGCGCGATGGTGGACGAAGCGGATCTGGTAGAATTTAAAATCCCCGAAGAGCCGAAATTCGACACTAAAATCCCGCAGGTTTTAGATGCGTTAAAAGCTGCTAAACGCCCCGTTATTATTGTGGGTAACGGAGTGAGGTTAGCCAATGCAAAAGATGATTTTAGAGCCTTGATTGACGAGCTAAAAATCCCTGTTTTGACTGCTATTTCAGGAGTTGATTTAATAGAAACTTCAAATAAGTATTTTTTTGGTAGACCGGGAATTTTAGGTGAGAGGGCTGGAAATTTTGTAATTCAAAATAGCGATTTGGTAATAGTATTAGGTACAAGATTAAATCTTAGAATTTTGAGCTTTAATTGGGAATTTTTTGCGCGAGAAGCCAAAAAAATTATGATTGATATAGATGAAAACGAACTTAATAAAAAAACTTTTATTCCGGATATAAAAATTAAATCCGATGCAAAGGTTTTTATAAATGATCTTAGAGAAAAAGCTAGAGATTTAAATCTAGAAATTGGAGACTGGCTTAAATATTGTAATAGAATAAAAATGAAATATCATGTTTTTGATAAGTCCGTATTGAAAGAGAAGAATTATGTCAGTTCATATTATTTTCCAAGATTACTTTCGGAGAAATTACCAAAAAATTCTCTCTTGCTTACCGGTAATGGCATAGCATATACATCAACATTTCAGAGCTATCCGGTACGAGCGGGTGATAGGCTTTTTGCAAATGTCGGATGTGCTTCTATGGGCTATGATTTGCCGGCTCTAATTGGTGCATGCGTAGCAAATAATAAAAGACAAACTATATGCTTAACCGGTGATGGAAGCATTCAGATGAATATCCAGGAATTGCAAACTATTATCCATTATCGACTTCCCGTTAAAATTTTTATGTATAACAATAATGGATACCTCTCTATACGCATAACTCAACATAATTATTTCAATAACAATTTTGTCGGCGAAAGTCCTATAAGTGGTGTAAGTATACCGGATATGAAGGCGCTCGCTAAAATTTATGGCTTTAAAGTATTTCAAATTAAAAATAACGGTGATGCCAATGCAAAAATAGATGAAATTTTATCATGTGAGGGACCGGTGTTTTGCGAAGTGATGCTGCCGCCGAATGAAGCCATAGGACCAAAAGTTGCATCTATGAAGCTCCGGGATGGGACTATGATATCAAAACCATTGGAAGATCTTGCCCCATTTTTACCTCGAGATGAATTTTATAAAAATATGATAGTAAAGCCTTTGGATTGATATGAGATTTTTATTTTTGGATTTTGACGGCGTCCTTTTTGATACTGTACGTGAAGCCTATGAGGTTTGTAGATCTACGCCAAGTTTTTTAAGGCAAAAATTTGATGAAAAGCAATATGCCGAATTTTTAAGATTTAGACCTCATGTGGGTCCGGCATGGAATTATTATTTCGTTATGACAGCTATAACTAATAACAATAAAGAGCTTTTAGCTTTTGATTATAACAATGAAGCAAAAAAATTTGAAAAAGACTTTTTTGAGACTCGTGAAAAATTAAAAGTAAATAACTATGAAGGCTGGTTGGCTTTAAATAGGCCATATCCGTTTTTATCAGAGCTATCAAGCATGAAGCTTAATTGGCAAATATTTATCGTAACTACTAAAGATAGCAAAACGGTATTGGATTTGGCTAAAAAATTTAGTATTAACTTTATAAACAACGATAATATATTAGGAGCAGATATATTTGCTAAATTTAATTCAAAAGCTAATATAATAAATTCAATTTTAAAAGATGGCGATAGCGGGATTTTTATAGATGATTCAGAAATGCATTTAAAAAAATGTGAGCACATAAAAGGACTTAAGCTATTACAGCCTGATTGGGGATATGTAGAGAGGAATAGTAAGTATATGGGTGATATTAAAATGATATTAAGCGTATTGGAGGAAGAGGTATGAATATAAATGAATTTGAGATGATAGACGTACTTAAAAGGCTTAAAAACGAATATGGCGTATTTGAGTTAAAGGCCGAGTTTGAAGCCGAGGGAAGTCGTATGGAGGAGATGATGCGTTTGCGAGATATTGCCAATCGAGCAGATTTGCCTATCATCTTAAAGATCGGTGGAGCTGAGGCGGTTACGGATATTTATAATGGTATCATTTTGGGCGTAGAGGGGCTTATTGCGCCTATGGTAGAAACCCCGTATGCTGTTTATAAATATCTAGGAGTTATAGAAAATTTGATAAATCCAGACAACCGAGATTATATAGATTTTGCTATAAATATCGAGACAAAAACTGCGGTAGAAAACATAGATGAAATTTTAAAATTAGAAAAAATTTCGCTACTAAGAAGCATTACATTCGGTAGAAGCGATTTTGCGCAGTCATGCGGTTTGGCTAAAAAAAATGTAGATAATGAGAAAATTTTAAATGCCGTTCAGCGAGTATCTCGCGCCGTAAAAGCGAAAGGTTTAAAATTTGCAATGGGCGGAAATATTACAGCTAAATCTATTGATTTTATCAAGACTCTAAAAGCAGAAAATTTAATAGACAAATATGAAACCCGCAAAGTGGTTTTTGCCATAGACTCTATTGATGCCAATCCGCGTGAGGGAATTGATACGGCGCTAAAATTTGAACTGTTGTGGCTAAAGTCAAAAAGAAGATTTTACGCAAGGATAAAAGCTGAGGATGAACAGCGTATAGAAGATTTAGAAAAAAGGCTAAGTAACAGATGAATCTTTTCATTACGGGCGGCGGTGGTTTTATCGGCTCGCACCTAAAAAAGCATCTTGCGCTAAATAGTAATTTTAATGTTTTCGCTCCAAAAAGTAGCGAGCTAAATTTGACTGACGAAATCGCAGTTGACGATTTTGTCAGTGCGCATAAAATCGATACTATCGTTCATCTAGCCAATCGTGGCGGCGGTCGTGATACGCTGGATATGACAAATGTGACCGAGTATAATTTACGAATCTTTTTCAATATCGCCAAGCAAAAAAACAAGGTCGCAAAGATTATATCGTTTGGAAGTGGTGCAGAGTACGGTAAACACAAGCCGATAATAAATGCTCGCGAGGATGATTATAAAAAGGCGCTTCCGCTTGATGAATACGGTTTTTACAAAGCTATCACGTCGCATTACATTGAGGATTGCGCGGATAACATTATCCAGCTTCGTTTATTTGGAATTTACGGCGAAATGGAGAATTACCGCTATAAATTTATTACAAATGCCGTAGTAAAAAACCTACTGCACCTACCCATCACGATCAATCAAAACGTATTTTTTGATTATATGTATGTTGAGGATCTGCTAAACGTAGTGGAATTTTATATAGAAAATGACGTACGGCATAAAATTTACAACGCAAGCAGTGGGACAAAAATCGATCTACTTAGTCTAGCTGCGCTAGTAAATGAGGCGAGCGATTTTAAATCCGAGATAATCGTGCTAAATGAAGGGCTAAATAACGAATACACTTCCGACAATAGCCTATTAAAATCTGAAATGAAAGATAAATTCAAGCTTACGCCGCATTCGGAAGCGATCGGTAAAATTCATAAATATTTTAAGCAAAATTTTACTAGCTTAGACTTAGATACCATAAAAAAAGATCCATATTTGGGAAAAATCAATGAAATTTGGAAAGGCAAAAAATGACCCCGCAAGAATTAAAGCAAGAAATTTTAGAAAAGACGAAAGAGTATTATAGGCTAGTTCATGAACCGGTGCAGCACGCTAAATTCGAACCCGGCAAAAGCCGTGTGAATTACGCAGGTAGAGTCTTTGACGAGCACGAAATGGTAAATTTAGTAGATAGCTCGCTTGATTTCTGGCTTACATACGGCGCATATTCTAAAAAATTTGAAAAGGAATTTGCCAAAATGCTTGGCGTAAAATGGGCGTTTTTAGTAAATAGCGGAAGCAGTGCGAATTTGCTTGCATTCTTTGCGCTTACCTCGCCGCTTCTAAAAGAGCGCCGCATAAAGAAGGGAGATGAAGTTATAACCGTAGCGGCAGGTTTTCCTACGACAGTTGCACCTATCGTGCAATACGGTGCCGTTCCAGTTTTTGTCGATATGGAGCTTGAGTATTTTAACATAGACCATACGAAGCTTGAGCTTGCGCTTAGCCCAAAAACGAAAGCCGTTATGGTAGCTCACACTTTAGGAAATCCTTTTAATATAAAAGCCGTGAAGGAATTTTGCGATAAGCACGATTTGTGGCTTATCGAGGATAACTGCGACGCGCTGGGTTCTCTGTATGACGGTAAGCCGACCGGCACATGGGGAGATATAGGCACAAGTAGCTTCTACCCGCCTCATCATATGACTATGGGCGAGGGCGGCGCTACATACACAAACAATCCGCTGCTTAAAAAAATTATGCTAAGTATGCGTGATTGGGGACGCGATTGCTGGTGTGAGAGCGGCGTAGATAATACCTGTGGCAGGCGCTTTTCGCAGAAATTTGGCGAACTACCGCTTGGATATGATCATAAATACGTTTATTCGCACTTCGGATTTAATTTAAAAGCCTCCGATATGCAAGCTGCCGTGGGATGCGCTCAGATAGATAAATTTCCTAGTTTCGTGCAGCGTCGTAGGCAAAATTTTAAAAAGCTTTATGATGGCTTAAAAGATATAAAGGAGCTTATTTTAGTTAAAACTCAGCCGCATTCCGAGCCTAGCTGGTTTGGCTTTATGATGACGATTGCGGACGGGGTAAAATTTAGTAGAAATGAGCTTAGTGAGCATCTAGAGAAGGTGGGCGTGCAAACAAGAAATTTATTTGCGGGCAATATGATCAAGCACCCGTTATTTGCAGATCTTAAACGCGGGGTAGATTATAAAATTTCAGGCGAGCTAAAAAATACCGATAAGATAATGAACGATAGTTTCTGGGTAGGCGTATATCCCGGTATGAGTGATGAGAAGATAGGGTATATTATAAAAGTAATTAAAGAATTTATATCCACTAAGAACTAAGTTGAATTTGATGAATTGAAAGAATTTTAAAAATAGGAAATATAAGATATGCCAAATAAAGCTGTTTTAAAGCTATCTGTATTATTTTGTATCATTAGTTGGAAATATTATCTAAGCTATTTGATGAAGTCAAGGAGGATTATATTTTAATTGAAAAGGGAGAATTAATAGATGTATACCGAAAAAAATCAAAATAAAATTTTTGAAGATTTTAAAAGAAACGGTTTTATAGATTTTTTGAAATTTATTTTTGCCATTATAATACTAATTCATCATAGTTCGCAATTTTATCCAATATTACCAATAGGGTATATAGGTGTAGAATTTTTTTTCTTGGTTACGGGGTGGCTTATGGCTAAAAAATTTTATAATTTTGAGGTTAAAGTTAATGAAAATATATTTGTTATTACTAGAAATTATATAGCCAGAAAAATAAAAGTATTTTATTTAGAATACCTTGTAGCTATCATTATAGGCTTTATTTTTATATGCTTATTTGCTTGGAATGAAATTCCGTCCATATCAAATATGCTAGCATTGACGATAGGGGATATACTATTATTGCAAATTTGGGGTTTCCCAGTAAGATCCATAACCGGAGTTATGTGGTATTTATCTGCTATGATAGGTGCCATATTTATATTGCTTCCAATTATACTTAAAAATCAAAGAATGTTTATAAATTTCATTGCTCCACTTGTTATATTGATTTCATTCGGATCTATAGCGTATCAATATAACTATATGGGCGTCATTATGGAACCATTCGGTGGCGGCTTTATTCATATGGGATTAATTAGGGCCATTGCAGATATTTCTTTAGGATATTGTCTATACTTTGTGACAGAAAAGATTAATTCAATTAATTTCACAAGAATGGGGCTTATCTTAATAGCTATGTTAGAATTTCTTTTATATGCTACAATTTTTTATCTTATCATTTTCGTAAAAAAACCGAGCAATGCTGATTTTATTATAGTATTATTTTTATCTATATCTCTTAGCTTCTCTTTTAGCAAGAAATCATTATTGGCTGTATTATTTCAAAAAAAAATTTTTAACAACTTAGGGCTACTAAGCCTCAATATCTTTTTAAATCACTTCTATGTAGGCTGGGTAATTATGACTATAAAATCTAAATATTCTATAGAGCCATATCAATCTGTAATTTATTATTTTTTAGGTTCTTTATTTTGTATTACTTTGAATTTCATCATATCGAGATCTTTAAGAAAAATCGAATATAAAAAGATAATTGACGCTTCCTTGGTTAAAGAAGAATAACTTGAATGCTCAAATTATAAAATTTATTCTCGTCGGTATCCTAAATACTACCTTTGGGTATGGGCTATTCGCCCTTTTTATCTATTTGGGTCTATATTATCCTCTTGCCGTATTGTTTTCTACGATACTAGGCGTATTGTTTAACTTTAAAACTATGGGCAAGCTGGTATTCGGTAGAAGTGATAACGGTCTGATATTTAGATTTATGCTAGTTTACATCATTACTTATTTTTTAAATATATTTTTTCTATGGCTTTTCAAGTGGCTTGGATTTGATAATATGTATATAAGCGGTTTTGTGCTTTTGATCCCGCTAGCTGCGGTATCATTTTTATTAAATAAATTTTTCGTCTTTAGGAGATGATATGAAAAAGATCAGTATAGTTACTGCCTGCTTTAACGAGGAGGAGAATGTAGAGGAAGTCTATGCGCGCGTAAAAAAAGTTATGGAAGGATTTTCGGAGTACGCCTACGAGCATATATTTATTGATAATGCTTCGACCGATAGGACGGTTGAAATTTTAAAATGTCTAGCAAAGGATGATAAAAATTTAAAGATCATCGTAAATTCCAGAAACTTCGGGCATATCAAATCGCCAACCTATGCGCTTTTGGGCGCAGACGGAGATGCTGTTATCTCTATCGTAGCCGATTTGCAAGATCCGCCCGAGATGATTGCGCAGTTTATAGAAAAATGGCAAGAGGGCAACGACTTGGTTTTGGCTATTAAGCGAGATAGCGAGGAGCGCGGCGTGATGTTTAAAATCAGAGAGTGTTATTACGAGCTCTTATCAAAACTATCTGAGATCGAAATTTTTAAGAATTTTACCGGCTTTGGACTTTTTGATAAAAAGGTCATCGCGGCTCTTAGACAGATGCATGATCCGTATCCGTTTTTTCGAGGAATGCTCGCGGAAGCCGGTTATAAGGTAGCTAAGATCCCCTACGATCAACCGGTAAGAATTAAAGGAGTTACCAAAAATAACTTCTACACGCTTTATGATATGGGGATACTCGGTATAATCTGCAATTCCAAAGTACCACTTCGGCTCGCAACCTTTATAGGTATGATAACGGGCATTTTGAGTATAATAGTAGGACTTGTGTATTTTATACTTAAGCTAATTTATTGGGACGAGATGAGCGTGGGCATCGCGCCTCTTATCATACTTTTTTCATTCGTTTCATCTGGAATTTTGTTTTTTATCGGTATAATAGGCGAATATATCGGTGCAATTTATACACAAGTGTTAAATCGCCCATTGGTATTTGAAAAAGAAAGAATAAATTTTGACTGAGGATATTTTTTTTAAGCATTGCAGTACCGACTTATAATAGAGCAAAATTCTTAGATAAAAGTCTAAATAGTCTATGTAAAAGCGTGTATAAAATCGAGCGAAGAGATATTGAAATTTTAATTTTAGATAATGCTTCTAGTGATAAAACTTCGGATATTGTAAAAAAATATATTGATTTCGGACTTGTAAAATATATAAAAAATAGTGAAAATACTGGTCCAGATAATAATTTCAAAAAAGCGATTTCTTTGTCGCGCGGAAAATATATATGGATAGTCAGCGATGATGATTTAGTATTTGATAATACGATTAAATATTTAATGCGGATACTAGATTCTTCTTCGAAATTCGGTATTATTCATTTAAAGGCACAAAATTTCATAGACGAAATTAAGCCAGCAGAATTTAAAGAATTTAGTAATTTTAAAATTTATGATGATGATAAAGCGGAGTTTATAAAAGAAGCCCATACTAATTTAACTTTTATAACTTCTAATATAGTAAATAAAAGTTTATTTGATAGAATCGATTTGGACGCAATAGCAAATAACAATCTCGTGCAGCTTTATTGGAATATCGCCTGCGCAATTTTGCCTGATAAGCAAGTCGTGGTGTTTGATAAAATTTATGCAGCAGGGCAGTTTAATAGTGGAAGATATAATTTTTCGGAGGTATCTGGTATAAATTTAAATGATACCCTAAGCGCTATTGAAAAGAATTTTGACGCAGATTTCGTACTTGAAATTTTTAGAAAAAGGCTTTT
Organism: uncultured Campylobacter sp.; assembly: GCA_963547835.1. Lineage (GTDB taxonomy): Bacteria > Campylobacterota > Campylobacteria > Campylobacterales > Campylobacteraceae > Campylobacter_B. The sequence continues at coordinate 543 of CAUUSU010000006.1, read as the reverse complement.
AATATATTATTATCCCGCCAATATAATTAGGATATGAAATGGCCTTTCTGCGGTTAGGAACGAAAACTGCTTTCGCAATTTATATAAAATTTATAAGAAATTCCCTTCTTTTTGGATATTCACGGTTGGCGTGATGTGTATGCCAAAAAAAGCTAGGCCTAATTTATGCAAAAGACGATTTAGGACGGAATTTGCTATCTAAAATTTCATATATGGCGCTAGCGCAGATATTTTTTGCGTTTGTATCCGTAGTATCGATATTAGTTCCACCGAAGCTTTTATCTTTAGAAGGCTTTGGATACTATCAAATTATTTATATTTTTTGCCAATTACGTAGAATTTTTACATTTTGGACTATCTGATGGTATATATCTAAGATACGGCGGTAGGCGATATGAATTTATTTCTAAAAGAACTCTAAAATCTCAAATTTGTACGATGGAGATTTTATATATTCTAGAATGTCTAATTATATTTTTTACGGTTTGTGCGTTTTCGTTCGATAAAAGGTTATTTTTATATATTGCTATTTCGGGTGCTATC
>CAUUSU010000005.1:0-20841 GCA_963547835.1 uncultured Campylobacter sp. | reverse complement strand
TCGCAGAGCCGTTTTCGCCCAGACGCTACGCAGCGCCCAATTACGCGCCGCATTACGCGCTGCTGGCTTTTAGCAATTATAAAATGCAAAATTTCATCGCCAAAGATGACGTAAATTTCACTCAAAATTTAGAGCAGGGAGGCGCGCCCGGCGCGACGGCGGGGCAAGTAAGCCCATCTGCGCGCAGAGCCGCGACAGAGGCAGAGTCAAATTTTTCGGACGTGGCGAGTGCCGAAACAAATTTTACGACTGCGGCAAAGGTTGAGCTGAATTTATCAAGCGTCGCAAACGCGCAAGCGGGAGTGGATTTGAAAGAAATGAATCCCAAAGAGGCGGATTTTAAAACTAATGCGCCGAAAAGTTTAAATTTAGGCGGAACGAGCTTAAATTTAAACGAGCGCGAAGGCGCGAAATCGCAGGCGGGCGTAAAACCGAATGAAGCGGAAAGCGTAAAACCAAATGAACGAAAGAGTGCGAATTTAGATGAGTGGCGAGATTTTATTGATGCCGCACATCCGTCGCAAAACTCGCAAAATCAGCAAAGTCTAAATTTAAACGAACAACGAGGCGCTGTGTATTCGCCGCAGAATTTTAGCGCAGATGCAAATTCAAATAAACGACAAACCGAGTATTCGCCGCAAAATCCGAATGCGGATATGAATTTAAACAAGCGGCAGAATGTCGCCGGTGCCGCATATCCGCACCAAGAGCCGCAAAATTCGAAAAAGCTAAATTTAAATAGTCGGCAAGATACCGCGCATCCGCCGCAAAATCCGCAGGCAGATGCAAACTCTAGCGAGCGGCCGAGCGTAAATTTTAGTGCGCAGACTAATTCCTCTTCGGACGCTAGTGCTCAGACAGATTCTATCTCAGACGCTAAAATGCAGACGGCTTCTGCTGCAAGCGCCGAATCGCAGGCAAATTCCGCTCCCAACGCCAAGGTGCCGCAAAATTTCGCTTTAGCCGCCCAGGCGCAGATAAATTCCTATCCGAACGCCAAGACGCGGGAAAATTTCGCAAACTCTAAAGCAGGCACGCAGTCTAAAGAGCAAACTGTGCTAGCACAGGAGCTTGCGCGTCTAAACGAGGGTAAAATTTATTCGAGTTTGGATCTGAAAACCCAGATCGCGCTTGAGGGTTTTTTGAAAAGCGAGATCCTCTCCCTGCGCGATAAGGGCGTTAGAAACGGCGCTGCGGTGCTGATCGACAACGAAAGCATGAGCGTGATCGCCTACGTCGGCAGCCACGATTTTAGCGCTAATGAGGGGCAAAACGACGGCGTGCGCTCGCAAAAAAACGTAGGCTCGACGCTCAAGCCCTTCATCTACGCCAAAGCCCTTGAGCACGGGCTTATCACCCCTTCAAAGAAGCTGATCGACGCGCCGATAACCTTCGCGGGCTATGTGCCGCGCAACTACAATCAAGGCTTTTTGGGCGCGGTGAGCGCGACCGACGCGCTAAGCCTTAGCCTAAACATCCCCGCGGTAAAGCTAAATTTGATGCTTGGTGACGACGGGCTGTATGAGATGCTATCAAACGTGCATCTGGCGGAGTTTAGCAAGGATTATTACGGCGCAGGTATCGCGCTTGGCAGTATTTCGATGAGCCTAATGGATCTTGCTCACCTTTACAGCGCGTTTGCAAACGGCGGTAAGCTGCGAAAGCTCGAAATAGCGGGCGCAAAGATCGGCGACGATGCTAAAATTTTAACCCCGCAGAGCGCCTACATCGTAACGCAGATGTTAAGAAACGCGCCGCGCTCCTACCTCGGCTCGGTGTGGCAAAATACCCTAAACGCGCCGCCGCTGATGTTTAAAACGGGCACGAGCGCCGATGCGCGCGATCTCTACACCGTCGCTATGACGCCGAAATTTACCCTCGGCGTCTGGCTGGGAAATTTCGACGGCTCCAAGACTAGAGATCTTAGCGGCGGCGTGAGTGCGGCAAAAGTGGCGTTTAATATGTTTGCTTTCCTCGATAAATCGGGCATGTTGGGGGAGGCGGAGTTTGCGAGTCCCGCGGGCGTGAGCTTTCGGCGAGTATGCACCGACGCGTACCGCGAAAAGGAGTGCGCTCAAAGCGCCGAGGATCTTACGATCGATGGGGTTGAGCCCAACGAGGAGTGCGAAATTTACGGCACGAGCGAGCTTTTTTATCTGCTAAAACACGGCCTAGTCGATCCGCAAAAGGTGCGCGCAGGAAGGTGCGCGGCTAAATTTGCCGTCGTAAAGCCCGTGCTAAACGACATCAACGCCAAAACCTACGAGACCGGCGCGGACGGCTTTTTGCGGCTTAAAGTGCAGTGCACGGCGGTTTTCGGCGAGCGGGTACATATCAGGCTAAGCGGCGGTTCGCGGGAGTTTATAGCGCTAAATTCCACTGCGTTTACGGGGGAGAATTCCACGGATTTGGATTTCGAGCATTCTAGCACGGCGCAGCAAGATAATTTAAAGCAAAATTTTGCAGAACAGAATTCTGTGGTACAAAATTCTATGCGACAAAATTTAGCGTCGCAGAATGTAAAATCACAAAATCTTACGAAGCAAAATTCTGTAGAATGGAATTTTATAGCTAAAAATCCAGCTACACGGAATTTGGCGTCGCAAAATTCTACAGAGCAAAATTCGAAGGCTCAAGATTTCACAGCGAAAAATTTCACAGATCAAAATTCCTCGCAGCAAAATTTCACGGCACGAGATTTCACCACGCAAAGCCTAGCGCCTGCAAATTCTAAAGTTAAAACGGGAGAATATTTTGCACGCACTAACGGCGAGGCTTTTACGCTAAGTCTTGGAGCAGGGGATTTTGAGCTTGGCTGCCTGGACGAAAATGCAAATTTCGCTAAAGCAAATTTTAGAGTAAATGAAAGAAAATAAAAGGTTAATTTGTATATAATTTCGTAAAATTTTTGCAAAGGAATTTTATGAAGACAAAACTACTAAGCGCAGCGCTATTTTGCGCTTTGGCTAGCTTTGCCGCAGGCGTAGAGATCAAATACGCTAGTGGGGCTTACGAGATTAGCGGGGTGGACGGCAGTGGATTTAGCGTCACGCAAAAGCAGATCTTAAAATGCACTCCCAAAATCACGGGCACCTACGAAAGCGTGAGCGAGAGCTCAATCAGGCTCTATCCAAAGCCGATGCTTAGCGCCGGGGTTAATTATTCGTGCGAGGCGCGCGGGGTGCGCTTTGAGTTCGAGACAGAGCCTTTTAGCACCGAGCATATCGCGCTTCTGCGTCCGGGGCTAGTGGCAATTAAATTTAACGATGCGGTTAGCAAGGACGCGCTACAGCAAGCGACTAGAATTTACCGCGCGCAGAATTTAGCCCAAAACGATATATCCTACGAGCTTAGCTCGCACGATGATAGGAATTTTTTATTTAGCTTCGATTCTAAGGCGCAAAACGTCGTATTGCAAATAGAATCCCTCACCTCAAAAGCAGGCGCAAAGCTGCAAAATCCGGTGGAGCTGCGCACGGACGAGGAGCCTTTTAATGATAGCATTAACGCTTCAAATTTAAGCGGCGTGCAGATCCGCCCTGCGGCTCTAAAAGACGGCTCGCTCGCAGCTAGAGTGTGTTTTCCTAACTATATGGACGAGCTGTCTGCCAAATACGTAAGAATCGCAGGCGTGAGTAAATTTAGCCTCACTCAGCCGCGATATTATTATTACGACGAAGATGAGGAGGGCGGCGAAAGCGACGATCCTTCATGCTACTACTATGCAGATATAGTAAGCGACGAGTTTATGCCGAATAAAAGCTACGAGATTAGGTTGCTAAAGGGCTTCGGAGATAGCTCATATATCTTGCGAGACGAGATCAAACAAAGCGTAAAAATGGGCGATAGGCTGCCTTTCGTAGCCTTTAGTGACGAGAAAAATTTCATCCCAAAATCCGCTTCGTTGGCATTTAAAAGCTCAAACGTAAATGAGGTTAAAATTTCGATTGCCAAAGTCCCTGAGCAAAATTTTAGGTATTTTTTAAACTTTGAAAGCAACGAAGATAGTGTAGGTGGGCTAGCTAGCGAGATCGCAGTTAAGAGCTTTGATATAGGAGGCGCTAAAAACGCCGTCGCGGAGCATAAAATCGCGATGGATTTTAAAGGCTATGAGGATGGAATTTATAAAATCACGGCGTTTTACAAAGTGGGCGAAAAGATGCAAGAGGTTTCGCGCGTAGCCTATCTTAGCGACATTACGGCTCAAGTGGTGCTGCTTGAGCGCGGTGCGCTAATTTATACTTCTAGGCTTAGTAATGGCGAGGAGCTAAGCAGAGCGAAGGTTAAAATTTACAGCGATAAAAACGAGCTAATTGCAGAGGATAAAACGGACGGAGATGGAATTTTGCGATTAGAAAATATGGAAATTCTAGCCAAAAATCCGCGCTCTATCGAGATTAGCAAGGGGGGTGAGCATGCGTTCGTGCTGTTTAATAACGCCGTAGCAAGCGTAGAGAAAACGATTACTGCAAAGCGTCCGTTCGTTTATCTCGCAAGCGAGCTGATAAGCCCGAATGAGCGGCTTTTAGGCACGATCGTGATGAAAAATCGCGATTTTAGCTCTTTAAAAAATACGCCGATTAAATTTAAAATTTACGATCCTAGCGGCACTGTGGTCATCACGCGCGCGCAAAACACCGATGAGTTCGGCAGCGTTAAAATAGACGAGCTCATGGGCGAGAAAAGCGGCACTTACCGCCTGGATCTCATCTATGAGGATAAAATCATCGCTTCTAAAAGCTTCAGCGTAGAAAATTTCGTCCCAAACCGCATTAAAAATGAAATTTTAACTGCTAAAGACGAATACGGTGCGGATGAGATCATCACACTAAAGCTAAGCTCAAACTATCTTGCAGGCGCGCCGGCTGGAGATTTGAAAGGTTCGCTGGAAGCAAACGCCTACGAAAAAGAGCTGAAAATTAAAGGCTACGAGGGCTTTTCGTTTCTAAACGATCGCTTAAAGAAAAAAGGCGCTACGCAGCTTCGCAGGGCGGAATTTACACTAAGCTCCGCCGGTAAAAAGGAGCTTGCACTCTCGCCGGCAGCAGCTGATCTAAATGTCTCTAACGCCATAAATATTCTACTAAATTTCAGCGTAACCGAGGAGGGCAAAAACGTAAGCGCATATCGCAGCCTGAGCTATCTGCCTTATGATCGTATCGTAGGAATTCGCGCGAGCAAGGATTTTATTTCAAGCGGCGATAGCGTAAAATTCGGCTTTGCGCTGCTAGATTCCAAAACCAAAACCGACGTCAAAGGCAAGATCGACGTTGAAATTTACCGCGACGATTTTACTTACGTTTATGACGGCAACAGATACGTTGAGCAAGAAAGCTTTAATCTCGTAAGCGCCGTTAGCACCGATGCGCGCGAGTTTGAGTATAAATTCCAAAACGGCGGCAATTATCTAATCGTCGCAAACGATTACTCAAGCGGCGCGAGTGCTGGCGTGCGCGTGGACGTAAGCGGCTGGGGATATTATGGACGGGTAAACGCTAAAGACGTACAAAGCGCTAAAATCAAACTCGCAAGCGACAAGGTTAAAGCCGGAGATAAAATTAAAGGCGTCATCAATTCGCCGGTAGAAAGCGGCGTGCTAAATATCTCGCTCGTAGGCGAGCAGGTTTACGACTATAAAATTCTATCCATAAAAGGCGGTAGCGCGGAATTTGAGCTTAGCGTGCCGGATAATTTCGTTGGCGGACACATCAACGCTGTAATCGCGCGGGCCGCGACACCCGCTGCAATGCCGCTTAGAGCCTATGCAAACGTGCCGGTGGCGCTAGATGCGAGCTCGCACAAGGCTAACGTGCAAATCCTAGCCGAGAAAAGCTACAAAAACGGGCAAAATGCGCAGATCAGCGTAAAAAGCGAGCCGAATTCCAAAGTGGTGTTCTATGCGGTCGATCTTGGAATTTTAGATATCGTCTCACAAGAGGAGCTTGATGCATTTAAGGCGTTTGACGTTAGCGCGTATTTTGCGCTGCGATACTTCGACATTTACGACGATCTTAGCGTGTATCAAACTACTGCTAAAGAGCTAAGCTTCGGCGGCGACGGCGTGATGGCGAAAGCTAAACGGAATTTAAGCCCGGTCGAAAACAAAAAGCAGAAAAAATTTATCAAAATGCTGATCGCAAAAGCGGATGCAAACGGCGAGGCGAAATTTGAGCTTGCGATGCCGAAAAATTTTAACTCCACGATCCGACTAAGTGTCATGGCTATCGGAGAGGCGGCTACGATCGGCTCGGCAAACGTCGAGGCCAAGGTCCGAGACGACGTGATCATAAAGCCCGCTGATCTAACCTACATGGTACGCGGCGATGAAATTTCCGTGCCGCTAACGCTCATCAACACCACCGACAAAGAGCAAAAGGCGGTTTTAAAAATCAGTTCATCTCCTTCGGTTGCTATAAGCGGCGGTGAGGCAAATTTCACGCTCAAACCGCTTGAGGTCAAACATACGAACTTCACCGCGAGCGCACTTGATATTGCGGATGCGAACATTAAATTTGATCTTGACGCAAACGGGCAGAAATTTAGCAACGATGTAGAATTTGACATAATCAGCCAGTTTCCGCGCTCGAAGCTATTTCACGTAAGCTACGGCGATAAGCCGGTAACGCTCAAAATCGATCCGAGTTATAAAGAAATTTATACTCACATCAGCGCTACGCCTAATGCTTTTAGCCTAGCGGACGAGCTATATCTCTATCCTTACGGTTGCACCGAGCAGCTTACTTCAAAGATGGTGGCGCTTGATTACATCGCGCGTAAAGACTCCAACCAGACCGTAGTAAACTACGTAAACGCTCACGCAAATCGTATCCTCTCTCGCCTCAAACCTAGCGGCAGTTTCGGCTACTGGAGCGCTAGCGGCGTGACTAATTACTACGCTTCGATCTATGCAAGCGACGTTTTACTGGAGCTTGATGCGCGCTATAAATTCCTTAGCAACAAGCAAAGATCGCTGATATTTAGCGCCTTAAAATCAGACTACGAAGATCAAGCGACGCTTCGAATATACGCGGATTTCGTGCTAGATCAATACGGCAAGCTGGATGACGATGAGATAAATTTCATTTACGACAACGGCCTTTATGACAACTCGCCGATGGCTCGCATCGCTATGGCTGCGATACTTAAAAAGCACAATATGACGACCGAGTTTAACTTCATGCGTGAAAAAATAAACCAAATGGATTATGATTACGCCGAAGACGGAGCGGGCTTGACGTTTGCCAGCGACATAAGAGACGCCGCCTTTAAGCTCTACGCATTCGGCAAGGCGGGCATCAAAGACGATAGCACAAGCAAGGCGGCTATCGCGCTCGTGCGCAATCTAAAAGATGCGGACAATACGCAGGAGCGAGCGAGCGTCATACGCGGCTTTGATGCGTATTTTAAGGACGCGAAAAAAGATATTAGCTTTGCTTTGAAATACGACGGCGAGACGAAAAATTTTAATTCGCCGCTGGATACCAAGCTTGCGGTTAAAGACGGCTCGATAGAATTTACGCCGATGAGCGGCAACGGCGAGCTGTTTTTTACGGTGCTGGGATTTGGATATGAAAGCGCTGCGGTCAAACACAATCCGCTTAGCATAAATAGACCGTTTGATAACGACCGAGATAAGAAGGTTGAAATTTATCGCGAGTTTCTCGATGCTCGCGGCAACATCGTCGATCTAAACAAACTCAAAGTAGGGCAGAAAATTTACTCTAAGATCAGCTGGCGAGCGAATCATTATCTGTATAATTTCGCAATCGACGAGGCGATGCCTAGCTGCTTTGAGGCGGTAAATGAGCGCTTGGGCTCGGCCGCACAGGCTCGCCCGGAAGGCTTTGTGGATAGCGTAGCGATCGAGCATACGGAGTATCTGTACGACCGAGTACTTCACTTCCCGAAAAGCGGCTATTTCTATTATGATCCGCGAGACGGAGAGAATAGCAGCGGCGTCATCTATACTCCGATAAACGTGATTATGGCTGGCTCGTGCGCGCTTCCTGCGATCTCTATCGAGGATATGCAATACGAGCGAGTAAATAATTACGATCTGCAAACGCTTAAATTTAAAGTCGCTCGCTAAGGCGTAGCGGCTTTAAAGCTCGGCGCGGATTTTGCATTAATTGCGATTTTCGCGCCGAGATTTTTATTTGCAGCGAATATTTCACAAACGAGCGCCTGATAAAATTTTAAAATTTTAATTCCGCTCGCCCGCCGAATTTCAAAATTTTATATCAATGCCTATATTTCATAGCTTTTTACTATCTATTTATAAAGTTATTCTATTTGACTTACATTTAAATTCGAGTTATCATTTCTTTTAAATATACACTTTCAATTAAAGGAGTTGCAAATGCAAGACGTATCAAGACGTAGTTTTTTAAAGATTAGCGCAGTGGGCGCCGGAGCGCTTGCGCTAGGGGCTAGTAGCGCAAGTGCGGCGCAAAACGCTAAGGACGTCAAATTTGATGAGGAATACGACATCGTCATAATCGGCACCGGTTTTGCGGGACTTGCCGCGGCGATTAAAGCTAGCGGACGCGGTAAAAAGGTGCTGGTGCTTGAAAAGATGGGTCGAGCGGGCGGAAATTCCGTCATCAACGGCGGAAATATGGCAGCTCCGATGAATAAATTTCAAATAGCGCAGGGCATCAAGGATAGCAAGGAGCTTTTTATAGCCGATGCCGTAAAAGACGGGCTCGGGCTTAACCATACCGATCTTTTAGGCGTGATGTTCGATCGCAGCAACGATGCGGTGGATCTTTTGGTAGGCTGCGGAGCGGAGTTTAGCGATAAGTTGATCTTTGAAAGCGGCCACAGCGTCGCAAGAAGCTTGCAATCAACCAACGGCTCGGGCTCGGGCTACATCCAACCGATGATGAACAAGCTTCAAAACGATCCTAACGTCACGATCAAGACCCGCACGAAATTTGACGATTTTATCGTGGACGACAGCGGTCGTGTCGTGGGTGTAGAAGCGCGCGAGGAGTATAAATTTGATCCGAAGCTCTTTAGCGACGATCTGGAAAATAAAAGCGGAGAGAAAAAGAGTTACAAAGCCAAAGACGGCGTTTTGCTAGCCTCGGGAGGATACGGACGCGATCTATGGTACCGCCAGATCCAAGATCCGCGCGTAGTACCTAGCATAGACAGCACCAACCACCCTGGAAGCTCGGCGGGAGCGATGCTAGCGGCAAATAGAATCGGTGCATTTACCCTTTTAACGTCGTGGATTCAGTTCCTTCCGTATTGCTCGCCCGACGAAAAGGGCTTCGGCGCCGCGGTAAATTTCACCAACCACTGCTGCAACACCTACGGTCTAACCGTCGATCCAAAGACCGGCAAACGCTTTATGGACGAGCACGCAGGGCGCAAGATCAAGGCGGATGCTTGCTTTAAGGTTATCGGCGAGAGCGAGAAAAACGACAACTATCCGGTAAACGTCTGCGACTCTCAAGCCGTCGCCGCGCGTAATCCGGTCTATACATCAAGGCCTTTAGAAGCGGGCGTCGTGAAGAAATTTGACACGCTAGAGGAGCTTGCGAAGGCTTACAACCTGCCGCTGGAGCCGTTTTTAAAGACCGTCGCGGATTATAACTCTTACGTCAAAGCCGGTAAAGATCCGGAATTTGGCAAGGTTGTCGATAAGCTGGACGGCATCGACGTTTCCAAGCCGCCGTTTTACGCAAGCCGCACGATGCCGAAGGTGCACCACACGATGGGCGGACTTGAGATCAACACCAAAGCTCAAGTCATCTCAAGCCTTAATCACGAGCCGATCCCAGGGCTTTGGGCTGCGGGCGAGGTAACCGGCGGCGTGCACGGCGCGAGCAGGCTCGGAACCTACGCGATCCTCGATTGTATGGTTTTCGGAATGATCGCGGGCGAGAGCATCGGAGCTTAAATTTAGCGCCTCAAAATTTCGGCACGAAGTAGCCATACATGCTTTGCGCCGAAACGCTTGATGTACGAAGGACTCACGCGAAGTAGGACACAGCACAATCCGTAAATCCTACGTAGAGCGGCGGCAGGGTCTGTAGCGGTTTACAAGGCTAGGTACGTGAAGCAGTAAAATGCGTACAGCATAAAAGGCTTTGTTGCCCAAGTCGTAACGCCTAAGGACGAGAGTGCGTTCGCCGCCCGCGGCGGCGCGACGGTAAAATTTCAAATCATAAAATTTTAAAATTTCATAACGCGGGAGTTTTAAATTTTGTAGCGCCAAAACTCTGCGGCGTCGCCCGAGTCTGCGCTGCGTAAGCCCTGTTTTGTGCGTATCGCGCACACTAGGTAAAAGCTAAATTTAAACGCCGCTTTTATGACGCCGTAGCGGCATGAGTGCACGATCAAATTTTAAAATTTCATGCGCATTTTGCGTAAAATTTCATCTATTTAACAATCAACGACGCTAAATTTCGCTAAAATTCGTCACACGAAGCAACTTGGGGAGACACGCATGATAGCGATCTATTTTAGCGCCACGGGCAACACGAAGCATTGCGCGGGTAGGCTCATCGCTCATCTTGGCGGCGTCTGCGTCTCGATCGAGAGCGAGGCCTGCGGCGAGCTTTTAAAACACCACAATGACGTTATCTTGGCATATCCCGTCTATTTTAGCGACCTGCCGCGTATCGTGCGCGACTTCCTCTACCGAAACGGCGCGAGCTTTAGCGGCAAAAACGTATTCATCCTCGCTACGATGGAGATCTTCAGCGGCGACGGGGCAGGGTGCGCGGCTAGAATTTTAAAACAATTCGGCGCAAACATAACGGGCGGCGCTCATATCAAAATGCCCGCGTTCATCCTAGACGTGGCGATTTTTGGCTACTCGCAAGCGAAAAACGAGCGCATAATCAAAGAGGCGGACGCTAAAGTCAGACGCGTTGCGGAGGCGCTTAGCGCAGGCCGTCCGCCGCAAGAGGGGCTGAGCGCGCTTTGTCGTATCGCAGGGTTTTTAGGACAGCGACTTTGGATGAAAATTTGGGATAAAAGCCCCTTTGCCAAGCGCAAGCCGAGCCTCGATCCATCGCGATGCAGCGGCTGCGGGGCTTGCGTCAAACCCTGCCCGATGCGTAACATAAAGCTCGCTTGCAAAAAGGCGCAATTCGGCGATGAGTGCACGCTTTGTTACAGGTGCGTAAATATATGTAAGCGCAAAGCGATTACGATCCTGGGCAGGACGAAAAATTTAGAAAATTCCATCCCTGCGGACTTGTGAGGGCGAGCTCATAACATGCAAGCTAGCAATCAATCAAATGCGTAAAAATGGGCGAGGAAATTTTACTTTTTAACAGCGCGTCGCACGGCTAAAGCGCGATGTCTTACAACGAATATGGCGCAAAAAAGTAGCCCCTGCGAGCTAGTGAAATTTAACCTACTGTGCCGTGCAAGATTCTCGTAAAATTTGGCTACAGCACCCGCTACGGATACGAGACAGGCGAGCGTGGTAGAGTCATACTGATAAACGACGGGGCTGCCTCATGGGGCGAGGTAAGGCCAAACGGCTTTGATTATATCGCCGTAAGCTGCAAGAGAGAGGTGGGCAAAAAGACAAAATTTCGCTTATGTAGGCGGCCTTAAATCTCAGTCCGTCTTTTTTGCTCCGTATTTAAATTTTACTCGGTCGCTAAATACTCCTAAATTTAAATTCTCTAGAACCGAATGTGGCGTCTTAGAATTTTAGCAAAGGTTTATTCTGTAATACTGCGCCGTAAAATTTCAGCGAAGGCTTATTTTACCGCATATCTCAAAATTCTTAAATTACCCGCGCCGGCCCACTTAAGCTATAAAGCGCTTGCCTTATCACTTCGCCTAATGGCAAAATGCCGCGCCTTGCCTTATTAATTCGCCGCAGAATTTCGCGGTAAAACTAAATTTTAAAATTTGGCCCATTTAAATTTAAAAGCGCACGACTATCGCAAAAATCATCCGATATTATTGGCGACGCCGGCCTAATTTTAAAATTACACTATCGCCTCTATATACGGCTATAGCCGTTAAATTTTAAGCAACAATAGGCGATAAAATTTTAAGAATTTCGCCGCCCAGCATTTCTTTACGCCACCAAGCCCACAAAACCGCCTAAACCTTCTTAAACTTTACGCTAAATTTGCTTCCGCGTCCTACTTCGCTACGTAGTGAAATCTGCGCGCCATGGATCTTTGCGATTTGTGAGGCGATGGCTAGCCCGAGTCCTGCGCCGCTATTTTGCTCGCGATTTCTGGAACGCTCGATTTGATAGAGCTTGTCCCAGATTTTAGTTTGCAAAGCAGGCTCGATGCCCTCTCCATCGTCGCTTATGCTAAGTTCGCACGCGTCTGCACTGACGCAAAGCTCTAAAGCGACGCTGCTGCGCGTAAATTTTAAAGCATTGCTTAAAAGATTGTTAATCAGCCTGATCAAAAGCAGCTCATCGCCGTTTACGCGCACGCCCTCGGCTATCTGCGAGCTAAAGCTTAGCCCTTTTTGTGCGCACAAAAGTTGAAAGTCTTGCGCGCACTCGTTTGCGATTCTGCTTAAGCTTACGGGTGCCAAACGCGCGCCGCGCTGAAAGCGGGCAAGCTCTAAAATTTGCTCTATTAACGCCGAAATTTTACGCGCTTGATTGTTTATGACGACGAAACTCTCCTTCGCCTCGCTCGCGTCTTGCTCATAGGCTAGGGCATAGTCGCTTTGAGCCAGTATGACAGCAGCGGGTGTACGCAGCTCATGCGAAAGGTCGGCGCTTAGCTGCTGCTCGCGCTCAAACGCGCTTTGCAGCGATGCTAGCATTTCATTAAACGTAGCCGCGAGCGCGCTTAGCTCATCCTTGCCTCGCGGTAGTTCTATTCGCCGCGTAAAATCGCCGCTAGCTCCGATCTCGCTAGCTGTACGCGACATAGCGCGCACGGGCTTAAACGCTCTTTTTATGATCGCGTAGCCGCCGTAGATGACTAGCACTACAAATAGCGGCGATAGGATAAGAGCGATCAGCATCACGCGCTTCATCGCAAGCTCAAACTCGCTAACAGCGATTACGCCGCGTATCCATGCGCTGCGCCCTTTGATCTGCGCGTCGTAATAGAAAAACTCATCGTCGTCAAGCTCCACCTCGCGCGCGCCTTGAGGAGAGAGCGGCAGCGCGGGCTCGAAGCCTTTAGGCACAAACCCTGCGATCACGCCGCCTTGTCCGTCATGCTCGTAGAAAAATACACCGTCATCAAAGCTTTTAAATTTTCCCTCGCGCGCGGCTTTTTGCACTAAGCGGGCAAGCTTTTTTTGGCTGACGGAGCTTCCTGATACTTCGTCTAAAATATAGCCGCAAATGCCGATAATAGCGCCTGCAAGCGCCAAAATAAATACGCTGTAATAAAGCGTCACGCGTAGGCTGATAGGTAGCGCGCGCGAGATAAAATTCTCTTTAGCAGTTGAGAATGCAAGGACTAAGGCTTGAGTAAAATTTCTTATCGAGATTTTAGACGCGAAATTTTGTTCTTGACTTTGCGCGAGAACGCTATTAGAATTTTGCGCTAGATCAGGCGTTGCGCTTGTAGCAGAAAAATTTGGCGCGGAATTTGATGCAAGATTTTGCGTGGAATTCCGTTTAAAATTTGACGCCTGGCTTTGAGTAGAATTTAGCGTCTGGTTTAACTCGATATTTTGCGTGGGATTTTTCTTGCGGCTTTTCTTTAAACACGCAAAATTATGCGTAAAATTCTGTTTAAAATTTCGCACGAATTTTAATATGAAAAGCGCCGTAGTGACAAAAATCTGCTTCGCAATCGCCGAAATTTTGATACAAATCTTGCTATCTTGCCACGACATAGCCAAGCCCTCGCTTCGTTTCTATTATATCGCCGTGCTCGCCTAGCTTTTTGCGGATATTTTTGATTAAAACATCTATGACGTTAGAGCTTGCTTCGTCACTAAAATCCCAAATGCTCTCGCCGATTTGTTCGCGGCTTAAAATCGCACCGCGATTTAGCATCAAAAGCTCTAAAATTCTATATTCCTTACCCGTTAGCTCCACTACCTCACCCGCGCAGACGACCGATTTTTTGCTTAGATTTAGGCGCACTTGCCTTATGATAATTTCGTTATCCGCAGTAGCGTTTTTACGCCTGATAATTGCGCGAAGCCGCGCCAAAAGCTCACGAAAATCAAAGGGCTTAACCATATAATCGTCTGCGCCCAGATCAAGCCCTGCGACGATATCTTCTTTGGCGTCCCGCGCAGTTAAAAATAAAACCGGCGTGCCCAGTCTGCGCGCCCGCGCCGCCTTCAAAAACTCAAAGCCGTCCATCACGGGCATCATCGCATCAAGCACGATAGCGTCATATTTTGCGACATCCAAAAACTCTAGCGCTTCCTTGCCGCAAAAGGCGCAATCTACGCTGTAGCCGTCCTTTTTCAGACATTTTGTGATGATTTGATTTAGATCTTTTTCATCCTCGACAAGTAAAATTTTCAAAGCGTTCCTTTAAAATTCTGCTAATTTTAATCCGCCATTTTAACTAAAAATGCATAAATTTTGCGGCGCCTTGGATGTGTAAACCCGCTCATTTTACGCACCGCTAAATTTCAGTAGCGTTGGGAGCTGCATTAATTCGCAGGCGCCTTTTGTCTAGCTCTAATCTCGCTTGCCTTTTTATCCGCTACGCTTCCTAATCGCCCTAAAAAATTTAGCGCGCCTGCTGCGATATTTAGCGCAAAAAGCCCAAATCCTACGCAGCCAAGCTTGAAATTTTGCTTAGCGATTTCGCGTTTGCAGTGGCTGCAAAGCACTGGCTTGCAAGAATTACAAACCTCCGCGCAGCTTGCTGCGCTGGCAGAATCTCGCGCGCTTGCGAAATTACTTGTATCAGAAAAATTTTGTGTATCGGCGAAATTTTGCTCGCTAGTGAAATTTCGTACACTTGATAAGTCTTGCGTCTGCAAAGAATTCCGCTCGTCCTTATAATCTTTCGCATCCGCAGAAATTTTTTGATTTTCGCAACATTCCACGCTGGAAAAATCTTTAGAATTTTGCTCGCAGGGCGCGAGATTCCGCTCGCTTGTTTCGCTTGCTAAATTTGCCGAAAAATCCTGCGCATTTTCATCTAAATTTTTAGCTGCGTCTGCATTTTGGGCGCCATAGTCAGCGTTTTCGTTTATGCTAAAATTCCTAGCGTCCAAAGCCTCGCTAGTTTGAGCGGAGCTATCTGTTCCACCCTTTAAACTTTGATTTTTCATCTCACGCCTTTGCTTATTTTTGACGCTGCAAGATCTGCTCACCCGTAGCAGCGTCGATTAGCACCTCTTTTTTGCTCATGCCTTGGCGCAGTTTCACTTCGTATGCGGGCTTACCACCGTTACTTTCTAAATCAACCTTGCGAAAATCCCAGCCGGTGTTTACGCTAAGTGCTTTGGCGCGAGCATCTGTGGCACTGATTTTGACCTGCGAATAATCAATTTTACTAGGCTTTAGCTTCTTTTGCGTTTGAGTCTTTAAAATTTCGCCGCTTTGAGCGTCGATTTTGATCTCGTTTTCGTTACCTTCTTTATACGACTCTATCTCATAGACGAGCCTTCCGTGCTCATCGTCGATTTCTACACTTTTTATAGTCGCGTCACCAAAGTTTTGCTGTGCGATCCCTATCGCTTGATCGAATGAAACTTTAGCATCTTTTTCGCTAAAGTTTCCTGCGTTTAATGCGCCTACAAGGGCGAATGTAGCGGCGAGCGCGCCTAAAGCTTTAAGATTTTTCATCTTTAATCCTTTTGATTTTATTTCCAAATTTATTTTGGATGGCGCAATTTTAAAATTCCAAGATGAAGCTAAGATGAATGCGCGCGAAATTTTAAAATTTCACAAAAATTTTGCTGCGATTTGTGAGATACAAAGCGCGGAATTTCCGAGCATTTACCAAAACGCCGTAAAATTTCAACTTGAAATTTTATCTCAAGGAACGCTTCGTGCCTAGTTTTTTCAAAAATCAGTCGCAGCAGAAGCTTATTTTTCTAAGCTCGCTTGCTTTTGTGGCATTTTTTAACTTCTCGTTTTTTAAAAATATCATAAACGCCTACGGAATCTGGGGACTAAATTTTATCTATCTTGTCTGCGACGCGGCGGCTTTGATCGCTTTTTTGACGCTATTTTTTACGATTTTTAGCTCGCGTTATACGACCAAGCCGATTTTGATGATATGCTTTTTTATCTCGTCGTTTACGGCATATTTCATGGATAGCTATAACGTCGTAATCGATTCGGAGATGATCCGCAATGCAGCCCAGACGAACTTTGCCGAATCAGCGGATCTTTTCAGTCTGCGACTAGCGATTTACGTGCTTGTACTGGGCGTCTTGCCCTGCGTGCTGATTGCTCGCTCGCACGTTAGCTACCGTCCGCTTAAATTTGAAATTTTAGCTAAGCTCAAAGTAGCGGGCATTTGCATAATAATCATCGCGGCGCTGCTTTTTGGATTTAGCAAATACTACGCGTCATTTTTCAGAGAGCATAAAATTTTACGCAGCTACGCAAATCCCGGATATTGGATCTACAGCGGCGTTAAATTTGTCGCAAAATCCAAAAAGCAAGGCTCGCAGCCTCTGATGCAAATCGCTACGGACGCGCATATCGATGAAAATTCTACAAGTCCAAAAAAGCTCGTCGTCGTAGTCGTGGGCGAAGCGGCGAGAGCGGATAGATTTTCGCTAAACGGCTACGAGCGAGATACTAATCCGCTACTAGCCAAAGAGCAGGGTGTCGTAAGCCTAAGCAATACCCATTCTTGCGGCACTTCGACGGCGCAAAGCGTGCCGTGCATGTTTTCGCTGCTAAATCGCGAGGAATTTAGCGTCGAAAAGGCTGCAGAGGAGCAAAACGTATTAGACATACTAAGCCGCGCTGATGACATGGCAATTTTGTGGCGCGATAACAATTCAGATTCCAAAGGTGTGGCGCTGCGCGTAAAATATCAGGATTTTAAAATTCCGCAAAATAATCCGGTCTGCGATGTAGAGTGCAGGGATGAGGGGATGCTTGCGGGGCTTGATAAATTTATCGCCGAAAACGCGGGCAAAGATGTATTAATCGTGCTGCATCAGATGGGCAATCACGGGCCTGCGTATTTTAAGCGCTATAAGAAAGAATTTGAAAAATTTAGCCCCGTTTGCCGCGATAACGAGCTTGAGAACTGCTCGCAGCAAGAAATTTCAAATGCCTACGATAACGCGATTTTATACACGGATTATTTTTTAAGCAAGGTTGTAGAATTTTTAAAACCGTATTCTAAGACGCACGAAACGGCGATGATCTATATGAGCGATCACGGCGAGAGCCTCGGCGAGGGCGGCGTTTATCTGCACGGCATGCCCTATCTTTTCGCTCCCGAGGCGCAAAAGCATATCGGCGCCATCGTTTGGCTAGGTGAGGGAAAAATGCGCGAAAGATACGATCTAGGCGCGCTTAAATCGCATAAGGATGACGCTTTTTCGCACGATAATCTTTTTCACACGCTGCTTGGAATTTTTGAAGTAGATACTAAGGTGTATAACAAGGATTTGGATATTTTAAATGGAGTGAAAAATTAGAATTTCGCTCTAAATTCCGTCGTAAATTGTGAGTGAAATTTCAGCAATAAAAGATTCTATTGGCAAAATTCTAATTTAAGCTTAGTTTGAAATTTTACCTAAGCTCGGGCGAAATCCGCTCTAAAAATTTTTATGCAAAAGCTAATGTAGAGGCAAAGTGCTACAAAATCTCAATCTCTCATTTATCGTTGCGAGATATGAATTTTAAATTTCATTAGAAATTTTACGTGTAGTTTTGATAAATGCCTGCGCTAGATGGTTTAGACGTTTGCCTTTTTTGTAGGCAATTATCAGCGTATTATCGAGCTCACGCGCGCCTACATCAAAGAGCTTTATCCTGCTCGCCTTATCCTCTTTTATCATCTGCGGTATGCTAAAGCACGCTCCTGCGCCGCTTGCGACGATAGCATTGGTGATATCAAAGGTCTCTGTGCGGCACAGCACTTTCGGCGTAAAGCCTGCGGCGGCAAAGAATGCATCTATCTGCTCGGCGCTTCTTAGGCTTTGATTAGGCAGGATAAATCTTTCCTCTTTTAAGCGCGAAATGTCAATTTTGGGAACAGATTCGTTTTTAAACTCAAGCGAGAGCGGATGGGTGGAGCTTAGAGCGACATAGGTTTTTTGCGTTAGAATTTTAACCCCGTCAAGTCCGCTCATATCGATGGGTAGTATCAACATACCGACATCAAGATCACCCTGAAGTAGCATTTCACGAATGCTAAGCGCAGAAGAAAACTGCGTGATTTGCAAATCCGAATCCTTAAATTTCTTGCAAAACATCGGCAGTAGCGACGGCAGTAGATTATAGCCGTTTTGCGAAAAACCGATGCGAATTTTATCATTTTTTACGCCGCTTATTTCAGAGATATCGTTTTTTAGGTCGTTTATGGCGTCAAAAATGACTTTGGCTTTACTAGCGTAAATTTTTCCCGCGCGCGTAAGCGAAATGGGATTACTCGTGCGGTTAAAAAGCTGAGTTCCAAGCTCGCGTTCCAGCGATAAAATGCTCTGCGATAGCGACGGCTGCGGGATTTTAAGTGCTTCGGCAGCCTTAGTAAAGCTGCGGAATTCTGCTACTTTTAATACTAGCTCCATGCGATGCAAATTCATTTAGCCTCTCCAATTGATAATTTAATTCTTATGAAATGATACATTAAATAATATTTGACTTATGTTAAAAATGAAACTAAAATTACGCTTTTAGTTTAGAACTTTAAACTTAAGCTAAGAATTTCTCAAATGGAGAGGAAAATGAGCGAATCAAATTTCAACAGACGCGATTTTTTGAAATCCGCCTGTATCAGCGTCGGCGCGCTTAGCCTTAGCGGCTGCGTGGATACCGACAAAAGTAAAAGCGCAGACGGCGGCAACGAAGGCGGCCTTCCTAGTGTGGACGTACTCGTTATCGGCTCGGGAGGCGCGGGTTTGCGTGCAGCCGTGGCGGTAAGAAAGAGCAATCCAAATCTCAGCGTAGTCGTGGCTACGAAGATGATGCCTTCGCGCAACGCCACCTGTATGGCGGAAGGCGGTATCAACGGCGTTACGAGCTTCAGTGGCGGCGATTCGTATAAACTCCACGCCTACGACACCGTAAAGGGCGGCGCATATCTCGTAGATCAGGACGCCGCGATTAAATTTTGCGAGCTTGCGGGCCCTACGATTGCCGAGATGGATTATATTGGCACGCTATTTTCCAGAAACGCTAGCGGCGGCGTGGATGGCAAAGAAAGCGGCGTCCCGGGCGGCGTAGCACAGCGCTTTATGGGCGGCGCGTCTAAAAAACGATGCAACTACTCCGCCGATAAGACGGGTCATATTTTGATGCACGCCTGTTTTGACGATGCGGTCAGCAACGGCGTGAAATTTTTAATCGATCACGAGTTGCTTGAGATCAGCGCGCCTGAGGGCAAATGCGAGGGCGTCGTGCTTCGAAATATCCAAACCGGCGATTTTTATCCAGTGCTTTGCAAAGCCTTGGTAATAGCAACGGGCGGATATACGAGGATGTTTTACAACCGCACCTCGGTGCCTTATATCGCTACCGGCGACGGCATCGCGGCTGCACTGCGCGCGGGTCTTGGATTCAGCGATCCGGAGATGGTGCAGTTTCATCCGACCGGTATCAAAAGCGGCGGCGCGCTCATTACCGAAGCTGCGCGCGGCGAGGGCGGATATCTGCTCAATAACAAAGGCGAGCGCTTTATGAAAAACTACCACGAAAAGATGGAGCTTGCGCCGCGCGATGTCGTAGCTCGCGCGATCGAAACCGAGATTCGCGAGGGCAGGGGATACGGCGAGGGGCTAGGCGCATATGTGCTACTTGACGTAAGACACCTCGGAAAAGATAAAATTTTAAAAGCCCTTCCTAAGATCAGGCACACCGCCATTTTATTTGAGGGCATCGATCTGATCGAGGAGCCGATTCCCATTCGTCCTACCGCACACTACTCGATGGGCGGCATCGAAGTCACAAAATTTGACGATATGAGCACTAAAATTTCGGGGCTTTACACCGCGGGCGAAGCGTCTTGTATCTCGATTCATGGCGCAAATCGCTTGGGCGGAAATTCTCTGACCGACGCCGTCGTAACGGGCAAGCTCGCAGGACTCGGCGCAGCGGATTATGCAGCGAAGCAGGAGGGATTCGGCTCGGGTAAAAGAGCGAGCGAGCTCGCGCAAAAATGGCAGGCTAAATTTAAGCAGATCGCAAACGGCTCGGGCAAGGCAAACGAGATGTATGAGTTGCGCGAAGAGCTAGGCGCGCAGCTTTGGGACAATATGGGCATCTTTAGAACCGGCGAGAAGCTCGATCTGCTTTCGCAAAATTTAGAGGGCATTAAAGCGCGCTACGACGAGCTGCACGTCGCGGATACAAATCCGGTTATGAATACCGCATTTACCGACTATGTCGAGCTTGGAAATTTGATCCTGCTTGCGCGCTGTGCGTGTTTGGCTGCGCAAAAGAGGCTGGAAAGCCGCGGCGCGCATACCAGAGAGGACTATCCGAAGCGCGACGATAAAAATTTCTTAAAGCACAGTATCGTGACGATGAACGACGCAGGCGAGCTAAGCTTGGGCTACAAAGAGGTCGTCGTTACGGAATTCTCTCTTGACGGAAGGAAACCTCAATGAAATTTATCATAGACCGCTTCGACGGAAGCAAAAATTATAAGCAAACCTACGAGTTAAGTTTGGAGCAGATCAAAGGAAAGACCCTGCTTGGAGTTTTGCAATTTATTAAGCAAAATTTAGACATCACTTTAAATTTTACCGCAGCGTGCCGTATGG
>CAUUSU010000004.1:0-21349 GCA_963547835.1 uncultured Campylobacter sp. | reverse complement strand
GAAACTTCTGCGAAAGCAAGCAGGTGCGAGATGCGCTAGCGCGGATAAACGAGGGTGCGCCGCGCAGGATCGATGATGCTACAACCCTAAAAGGCGCCGCATGCGAAGAGGGTAGCTTCATATACGATTACGCGTTAAATAGCTCGCCGAATTTAGACCTCAGCGCGCTGGACGCGGGCGATGCGGAAATTTTAAAAGAGATGCTGTTTGCCAAGGCGAAGGTCAGCTTTTGCAGCACGGAATTTTCGCAGCGCTTGCGGGAGCTCGGCAAAACGATGGTGCTAAATTACGAAATAAAGGGCTTGCCGCCAATACGGCTAAAGCTTGATAAAAATAGCTGCGAACGTGAATTTTAAAACCCAAGCGAGGCATTTGATTAGCCGCTTTTTGTGTGACGGCGCGTTGGCGGCTGACACATCTACAAGCTTGTGAGTAAGCTCATGCTTTGACGCAGAATTTTATGTGAGCAGGTCGCAGATAAAATTTAGCAAGATTTCATCGCAGCAGGTGCAGCGTCACAATAAATCCTAAAATTCTGACTCAAAATCTATGATGCTGTTTCAAATAAAATTCTGCGCAACTTATAGAATTTCGCATTAAAGCTTTATGCAGTGTTTGCGCTGCTGCACAAATATAATTCCGCACAAAATCGTAAATTGTAATGAAAACTGTCGCTGCCAGAACCTGACGCCTTAGATCGTGGCTTAAAAGGACTCGCGCGTTTAGCGCTCTGTGACGGCGAAATGCACGCTGATCCACGCCATGCTATACGCGGCGGCGCGGTAAAAGCCAAGCAGAGATTTTAACATGTTACTTTTGCACACGCAAAATCGAAAGCGAAGCGGATAAATTTTAAGCGAATTCGGCGCGGGCGAGCAGAAAAAGGCTCACGCCGCGCTAAATTTTAAATCTCGCGCAAGCCCTACTTGCAGTCGCTAGGCTTAAATTCTACCCTTATAAATTCTTCGCCACTTTTTATCTTATAGCTCCATATCGCACGGCTTATTAGCGGATGCATTACCTTCATCTGATTGCAAAAAATTTGCTTATTTTGGCTATCTATGACATTTTGTATCACGGTTTTTTGATCATTTCCGACACTGTCAAATTTCATCCCCATTCCGTCATTTAGCTCGTAGTTATAGATAAAACTGCCATCCTTGCACTCAGCGCCCGTTAATGTTGTAATCTCGTCGACTCGCATCGGCGCACTTTTATTGATGCCTTCCACAGCCGCTTTGAGCTGGACATTATCGCAGCTTGGTGTCGCAAAAAGCGCCGTGAAAGCAAACGGAAGCAATAAAAATTTTTTCATAATTCTCTCCTTAAAAAATTTAGTAATGATATAAAAATTAATATTAATCGGTGCTTTAAATTTAGGGCGAATTTTTAGTGCTGCGAGCATAGAATTTTATGCAAGCAGGGCAGAGAACGCGAAAAATTTATTTGCAGGATTTGGCCCTAAAATACGGAATTAGGCAGTATGTCAAGGTGCGAAATTTATCGGCTTGCCGCACTTAAATATGAGCTGCCAAGTTAATTTCATAACGCGATTTTTACGGAATTTAACTCAGCTTGCGGAATTAAATTTGATGCCTAGAGCGCTGGCAAACTCGATATCAAAAGGATTTAATGTCGCAGATGAGTAAATCTCGCAAGAAAGCACATATCTGCGCACCTTAAAGCCATGCTAATTATATCAATAAATAAAATTTAGGCGCAACGATCCGCAAGCGCGCGCCGCAAGATCGCCGCGACAAATTTTACCACAAGACGGCGGGCAAAAATAATCGACCAGATGCCGCTTACCACGCAAAAAGGCGCGAGCACGATTAGTTATCGTTGATTACGTCCAAAATCTCTCTGGCGTGCACGGCGTAGTCATTCGCCATCGATTTTTGAAAGATCCCGCCGATCTGTGCGTATGAGCCCTGACCGCCGCCGAAAAACTCCTCCTCGCCGAAGTTGCGCTCGTTTACGGCGATATTTTGGTTGTAGATCGGCTTTCCGTTTTTAAACATTTTTAGACGTAAATTGTAGCGCACGTAGGGCTTTGCCGAAACGTCGATGCCGTCGGAGCTGTAAAAGCCAAAGCCGAATGAGCTAAGCTCAGGCGCGATAACGAGCCCTTTGCCTTGCAGCGCTTTTTCGTCGTCGGTGACGCTTACGCGCCTTAGGTAGGTGCCGAAGAAGCGCTTTGCCTCGCCTGCGACGAACTCGCCGACGTCGATTTTAAGCTCATCGTCTCTGCCTAGCTTCGAGCTTGCGACGTAGCTTTTTGTCCCCATTAGCTCGACAGGGATGTAAATGAGCGCACTTTGCATGGCGTTGGTCGCACTTATAGTGTCGTCAAACGGCGCCACATCGGCGTTTTGATTAAACTGCGCTTCGTATGCGCAACCGCTAAAAAGCGCGCAAACTATTGCGGCTAGAAAGAAATTTTTCATTGTTTGCTCCGTGTAAAAATTTTTGTAATTCTACCCCGCGGGTCTAAATTTTACGCTGAAACGGGCGGAATTCCGTCCTTTAATCCAAGCTAAAAAACCGCCTAAGTTTTCGCTTAAACGTGTCTTTTGGAATTTGCGTATCGCTAAAATCATCGCTCCAAATTTCGTTCTTATCAGTGAAATAGGTAAAATTTTGCCAATGCGGGATAAAATTTGTTTTCTGCTCCACGGTTATATTTTTGTCTTTGCAATACTGCAAAATTTCATCCAGTTCGCGCTTTGAGTAGATGTTTATCAAAAAATAGTTGCGATTTTTAAATTTAATCACGACATTTTTATTTAGCAGACTTAGCGGCTCTTTGTTTTTAATCAACATAAAAATTTTAAACGGCAAAACAAGCAAGATAAAATTTATCGTATAGTATAAAAACAGCGCCAGTTTGCCGATATGCACCCCAATAGATGATTTTTTATAAAGCTCGTAGGAGGTAAAGTAGTGAAATTTACCGAAGCTATCTATGAGCTTAGATACGATGCAGAAGTTTATCTTATCGGCATTTGAAGCATCGATACATTTATTGCGCTCTGAATCGTGCGCAAATTCGTAATAGATTTTATCGTTAAAAAACTCAAAATATGAAATTTTACGCCTGCACTTTACATACCATTGTATTTGTGCGATAAATAAAACTGCGGCTATAAGGAGTAGGAACGAATCTTTGTTGTTAAATTTTAAGAGATTGATGGCTGTAGTATCGGATCTATACAGAGCGTAAAAAGATATTAAGGCGATAAATAGGCTATTTGCTTGGAAATACACCGCCCTATCTATGATTTTGATCGGCTCTTTATCGTAGTCCCTCATAAAATTCCTTTTCGGTATGGTTTTCGTATTTTATCACCGCCTCGCTTTCGGTGCGTTTAAGGTCGGGATATTTGCGGAGGCTCTTGCGGCGAGTTGTAACGAGCGGCGGCTGTCTCAGCCAAGCGGGCACTAGCGGTTTATCTGCGACCGCTTCAATAACTGCTTTAAGCGCCTAGCGATCTCATCTGCGATTGCCATGAGTGGAATTTTGCTCGAAATCCAGCCTCAATCTTGCCGCGAAATACTCGCGCAGCATCCGCCTTTGTGCTTCGTTTACGTTTAGCCGTAGCCAGATTACCCCGCGGGTCTAAATTTTACGCTGAAAACCGAAAAATTTTACGCCTTAATGTCGTAGCTGAAATTTTTCAAAAAATATATCCGTAAAGCTTCGCGCTCGGCGCGGCTAGGACGGATGCAAAAAAATACCGCCGCGCCCGTATCGTCCCTGCCGCGCAGTAGCAGGCAGTCGCGCAGTCGTAGCCCCGCTCGTCCGTCTAGCCTTCGCGCGACGACGAGCTTTGAAGCGATCAAAATCGCAAAAATGCCCGCCGCTGCATAGATCGCAGCCTCGGCAAAGCCGAATTTGATCGTCAAAAACACGCCCGCGACGTATGCGAAAAGAAGCAAGAATTTTAAAATTTCTTGCAGTTTCACAAACCGTTCGTAGCTTAGAAACGGCACGCGAAACGTCCGCACGAAGCCGAACGACGGCTCTATCAGATCGACGCGTCCAAGCATAAGATCGTATTTGTCTAGCCCTCTGCGAAAGGATATTTTAAGCTCGTCAAATTCCACGCGCGCCGCCTCTTTGCTACCGCTTCGCAGATAAAGTAACGCTAAAAACATAAAAACGATCGTCAGGCTGGGCTTGGCTCGCTGCGAGCGTAGCGGGCTGTCCGTGTAAAACAGCTCCCCCGATCCGCCGATGTCCAAAGAGATAAAAATGCAAAAAAATGCAAAGATAGAGGCGGAGAAAATTCTATAAAATGTGTCATCGCAGATGAGGCTGAATTCGGGCTTTTGCATTAGTTTTTATATAGCGGCGCGTCGGTGATTTTAAATCTAAATTTATTGCCTGCGCCGATAAATTTCACGAAGCTCGCTACGTCAAATCCCTGCTGCGGCGCGCTTAGCGGCGGCTTAGCAAGGATCTCGAAGCTTAGGCCTGCGTAGTTGAAAAACTTGCCGCAGCGCCGAAAACCGTGCCTGCCGTAGAATTCTATGCGGCGCAGGCGCTGCGCGAGATTGGGCGCGTCCTCGTGCGGAGGCTCGACGTCAAGGACGATTTGCGCGCTTGGATTTTGCTCGGCAATGAGCGCGAGCAGCCTTGAGCCGATCCCTAGTCCGCGAAATTTCGCATCGATGCCAAGGTAGGCCACGTAAAAAATCTCGCTTTCTCCGCCGCTTGGAATTTCACTCTCATCGCGACGCGAAATCCCGCTCTCATCGTAGCACAAAATCTTTCCCCTTGCGGCATAGGATGAAATTTCTCTCTCCGTAGCGCTCGGTGAAATTTCGCCGTGCACGCTCACATTTGAAATTTTATCTGTCGCGACACCGCGGCATAGTATTTCTCCCGCACTCGCCTGCTTTAAATCGTCGTCCGCACGTTTTATATTTTCGCTCGCTAGCCATTGATCCGCGCCCGCGCCCAAAGCCCCGTCGCTAGCGCTTAAATCTGAAATTTCATTGCTCGTAACGTAGTTTGAAATTTCGTCGCTCGCAGTACCGAAAGATCCCGTATCGCAAGCGAATTCCACGCCGCTATGGGCTTTGGATCTTAAAATTTTATCCGCATTTAGGCGAGGCGGCGGTTGTTTGTAGTGCGAAACCGCGCGCTTGTAAGTTTGCTCGGTTCTATAGACGCAAAACCCAACCAGCTCCTCGCCGCTTAAATTTTGCACCACCGCGTTTAAATGCTCGCTCGCTGCGTCGGAATTTTTACTTTCCGAGCTGGATTTTTCACACGTCGCATTAGATTTTTTATCTGCCGTGCCGCGATTTTCGGAACTCAAAGAGGTTAATTCTGCCGCGCCGCAGTCGCTCGCATCGAAATTTTTACCCGCAGCATTGCGATCTTGGCTAGCTTCGCCGCAATCTTGCTTTGCCGCGCAAAAATCTTGTTTTGGCGCGCATAAATTTTCGTCTGTCGCCGCGTGATGTTTATTTGCCGCGCCGCCAGTACTTAGGGCGCCAAAATCCTCAAAAATCGCCGCGATTTCAAGCTGTCCTTTACGCGACATTTTTAAGAAATTTTTTATGCTGATACGCTCGATTTCGGGGAACGCTGCGACGTTGATCGCCTCTATGCGTGCGATCAGCGCCGAGTCCTCGCCGATACGCTCAAGTCTCATTTTGCCCTCCTTGTCGCGATAGGTCTACCGTGTAAATTTAAAATTTGCCCGCCTAACTCGCGGGGATTTCATAGCTCGGCCCTTGAAATTTCATGAAATTTCACAAAATTTCGCCGCGCCGCTTGTCTAAATTTAATCCTCGCCGTAAATTCGCTTCAAATTCCCCAGCGTCGCGCTCGCGTTTAGCAGCAGCGCATCGGCGATCACCAGTCGCGCCATTGCGGTGGCTACGACGCTGCCGCGCACGGCGATACACGGATCGTGCCGCCCGCGCAGCTCGCAGACCGCGTCCGCACCGCGCACGTCCACGCTGTGCTGCGCCGCGAAAATGCTCGGAGTAGGCTTAAAATGCGTCGTTATCTCGATCGGCGCGCCGCTACTTATGCCGCCCAAGATTCCGCCTGCGTTGTTGCTTGCGAAACTTGCGCCGATCTTGCCGCCGTTGGTGCGGATCGAATTTTTGCTAGCGTGCATAAAATCGTTGTTTTCGCTGCCTTTTAGCGTGCTTACTTTCACTCCCGCGCCGATCTGCACGGCCTTTACGCCGTTTATGCCCATCATCGCGCCCGCAAGCGCCGCATCGAGTTTACCATACAGCGGCTCGCCAAGCCCCGCAGGCACGCCCGTGACGCGCGTCAGCACGCAGCCGCCGATACTATCGCCCGCATTTTTGACGCTTAGAATTAACTCCTTCTGCGCGCCCTCCACAGCGGGATCGAGTACGAAAATCTCGCTGTTTTGCGCAAAGTCAAAGTCTAAATTTTCCGCGTAAATTTCGCCCACGCCGCAAATTCCGCTTTTTACGGAAATTTTAAAGTGATCTAGCAGGATCTGCGCAAACGCTCCCGCAGCCACGCGCACGGCGGTTTCGCGCGCGCTTGCTCGCCCGCCCCCTCGGTAATCGCGCAGTCCGTATTTGGCAAAATATGTAAAATCGGCGTGAGCGGGGCGGAAAATATCCTTTAAATTTTCGTAGTCCTTTGAGTGCTGGTTTGCGTTGCGGATGATAAATCCGATCGGCGTGCCGGTGCTGCGTCCGTCAAAAATCCCGCTTAAAATTTCGATCTCGTCGGCTTCTTTGCGCGGCGTAGCGTATTTGCCGCCCGGCTTGCGGCGGTCAAGCTCGCTTTGGATGTTTGAAGGCTCGATCGCCACGCTAGCCGGAAAGCCGTCCAAAACGCCGCCTATTGCCGTGCCGTGGCTCTCGCCGAAGGTGCTAAGGCGCAATCTCTCGCCGAAGGTATTCATAGCGCGCCTCCTTGATCGCCGCTGCTTTGTTTATCCGTATCGCGCACGCTTCGCTCATTGCTTCTTTTAGCACTTGGCGTGCCGCCCGATGTGCCGGCGCGATCGCTCTTTTTGCAGCCATGCGCCCGTCCGCTGCCGCCTTGTGAGCCTTTTTTGCCGTCCTGAGCGCAGTTCGCGCCGTTTTGTGCATCGCCGCATGCCGTTTGCTCGCCATTTGTCGCGCTAGCGCTGTGCGAGGCGCCGTTTTGTAAAAGCTCAATCGCGATTTGAGCGCATTTTTGTTCAGCCTCTTTTTTGCTAGCTCCCACGGCGGATGATAGTCGCTTGCCGCCTACGAGTACCGCCATTTCGAAGCTTTTTTTGTGATCGGGGCCGCTCGAGCCTAAAAGGATATATTCGGGCGTGACGCCGAATTTTGCCTGCGTAAGCTCTTGCAGCGCGGTTTTGTAGTCTCGCACGAGCTCGTTAAAGCTGATGCGCGGATAGAGGATTTCTAAGATTGCAGTCGCGATGCGGGCGGTGTTTTGCAGCCCGCTCTCAAGATAGACGGCGCCCATTATCGCCTCAAACGCGTCCGAAAGCAGCGAGGGCTTCTCGCGCCCGCCGTTGCGCTCCTCGGACAGCGACATATTCAGGTTCTCGCCGATGCCTAAAAATTTTGCAAATTTAGAAAAGCTGTTTTCGTTCACGAGTGCGGCGCGCAGCTTGCTCAGATCACCCTCGTCGCTGCTAAATTTTTTGAAAAGATACTCGCCCACGATCAGATCCATCACCGCATCACCTAAAAATTCCAGCCTCTCGTTGTTGTGCCCGTTTTTGGCGCTTTTGTGCGTAAGAGCGATCTTGAGGTGGGTCAGGTTTTTAAATTTATAGCCCAGTTTTTCTTGCAGTTTTTCTAAATTTTGCATCTTTGCCCTTTATTATAAAATTTTACGAAATCCGCGGCGGCTCGCACGCAAACGGCATCCGGTGCGAACAAAACCTGCGCAAGCGAAACGAACGCGAACGCAGCCAGCACTGAATTTGCACCAACGCGGCGAATAAAGCGCACTAGCGCCGATCTGAGGCGAATAAAATTAAACGTAGCCTGCTAATTCTAACACAGACCGCGCTAAAGCTCGCTCGCCGCAAATTTAATCCTCGCCAAAAACACGCTTGCTCCCAAATACAAGAGCTCGATTGCATGAACGAAATGTGCTAAAACCAGCTTTGGGCGATAAATTTACGCCGAAGCGGCTCTGCGTGCAAAGCAAACGCGGGCAAATCCATGCTTAATCCGCGCAACCGCAAGCTTCGCCGCAGAATTTTAGCCCTTTATCGCTTCCGCCGCCGCGCGAGCCATAGCATCGCACTCCTCGTTTTGCGGATGTCCCGCATGCCCCTTGACCCAGGAGGCTTTGATCTCGTGAGGCGCCGCCGCCGCAAGGTATTTGCGCCACAAATCCGCGTTTTTCTTGCCCTTAAAATCGGTAACGACCCACTTTGCGAGCCAGGAATTTATCGCCTTGACGACATATTCGCTATCGGTAAAAAGCTCGACGCGGCAGGGCTGCTTAAGCGCGCTAAGCCCCATTATAGCGGCCGTTAGCTCCATTTGATTATTGGTCGTCATCGCTTCTGCGCCGCTTGCCTTTTTTATCGCGTCGCCGTATTGCAGTATGTAAGCCCAGCCGCCCGCTCCAGGGTTTCCGAGGCAGCTGCCGTCGCTAAAAAGTTTGACCGATTTCACCGGTTTTCTCCGAAATTTGCGCTCTGATCTCCATGCTACCTAGCTCGTAGCAGACCGGGCAGCGGTGCGAAAAAAGCCCCACCGAGCTTTTGCACTTCGCGCAGGTGTAGCTAAAGCTAAGCCCCGCGTCCTCAAAGCCCGCGTCTTTCATAGCCATAAGAGCGTTGATCTCAAAAATTTTACTAGCGCTCTTAGGCTTTTGATCGCTTTTTCCAAGCGCGTAAAAAAGTGCATTGTACTCCACGTCCTGCGTATTTACCGCCGCAGGGAAATCGTAGATCAGATCGATCGCCTGCTCGATCGGCGGGAAGCGGTCAAAGCCCTCCATAGGCTCTTTGTTTTTGATAAAAAGCTCCATGCAGAACCGCCCCGCGCCTTTGAAGTTTAGCTTTGAAATTTTAGCGATCTTCTTGTTAAAGGGCGTATTGGCGTCGTTTGCGATGATCTGAGCGCGCTCGAACTGGCTTTGAGCATATACTTCGGCGTCCTGTTCGCGCAGCGCGTCAAGCACCTCAAGCGCCTCATTAAAGCGCTTTAGCCGCTCATAAATCACCGTAAGATGCGTAAGAGCCTCTTTGTTTCTCGGGCGCAGCTTTAACGCCTGTAAAAACACCTCTTCGGCGCGCCCTAAAAAGCCCGCTTTGAAATATACGATACCGAGATTGGTGAGGATAAACTCCCTCTGCACGCCGCCGCTAGCCTTACTTAGCGCGATTAGATAAATTTCTATCGCGCGCTCGAAGTCGCCGCTTTTGACGAAAGAGCTAGCCAAAATTCCAAGCGTCGGGATATCAATTTGCGGGCTTGCCAAAAGCTGTCTGTGCTCGGTGCTAAGCGCGTCTAGGGTGTCAAATTTTTTGATGAAATTCTCTAGGCTCTGCCTCTCGTTTTTTTTAGAAAAAACTCCCCAAATGTAGCTTAGAATCGACACTAGCAAGATTATGCTTATCAGCATGATAAGCCCGAAAATCGGGTCGCGATCGTCTAAGAAAAAATTATCCAAATCAAACCTCGTCGCAAAAATAAAGGGCGATTATAGCAAAGTGCGGGTATAATTTCGCTTATGATTAAAAACGAAAGCATAGAAAATCTGCTGGCCACCGTAGATATCGTAGACGTCGTAGAAAAATATATCCCGCTTAAGCGCAGCGGCGCAAATTTCGTGGGCGTCTGCCCCTTCCACGACGATTCGCACCCGAGCATGAGCGTGAGCTCCAAGCTTGGAATTTTTCACTGCTTTTCGTGCAAAGCAGGCGGCAACGCGATTAAATTTATCCAAGATTACGAAAAGATAAGCTTTCCCGAAGCGGTCGAAAAGCTTGCGGGGATGTATAATTTCGCGCTGCAATACACTGGCGCCAAGGTGCAGGAGCGCAGCGAAGAGAAGAAGGTGCTCGGGATTTTAAACGCTTATTATCAAAGCTGCCTTTATCAAAACCCCGCCGCCGTAAAATACCTGCACGATCGCGGACTGAGCGATCAAAGCATTCGTAAATTCGGCCTTGGCTACGCTGGAGCTAGCGCGCAGACGATCAGAGTTTTGCAAAACGAAGAAATTCCGCCGCAAGACGCGCTAAATGCGGGAGCGGTGAAGCAAAACGAGCGCGGGCTTTATGCAAGCTTCATCGAGCGCATTACCTTTCCGATCTACAACCACGCGAGCAAGCTCGTGGGCTTCGGCGGCCGCACGATAAGCGATAATCCCGCCAAATACGTCAATTCGCCGCAGTGCGCGCTGTTTGATAAATCTAAAATTTTCTACGCATTCGATCTTGCGAAAAAAAGCGCGATCGCCAAAAAAACTCTCATCATCACCGAGGGCTACATGGATGTCATCATGCTGCATCAAGCGGGCATCGACAACGCCGTAGCGGTGCTCGGCACGGCGTTGACGCCCGCTCATCTGCCGCTTATAAAGCGCGCGGAGCTTAACGTCGTGCTTAGCTTCGACGGCGACGCTGCGGGCATCAATGCGGCGATAAAATCGGCGCGGCTTTTGTGCCTAAATAAGATCGACTCAAGCGTCGCTATAATCGGCGGCGGTGCCGATCCTGCGGATATGATCGCGGCGGGCAAGGTGCGCGAGCTAGAGCAAATTTATGCTAGCGGGATGGAGAGCGGGGAGTTTCTGATCCGAAGAATCGCTAAAAAATACGACCTCGCCCGCCCCGTGCAAAAAGAAGCGGCGCTAAATGAGATCAAAGAATTTACCGCAGCGCTCGGCCCCGTGCTCGCCGAGTCCTATCAGGGCCTAGTGGCGCAAATTTTAAACGTCTCGCCGGGCTCGTTCAATCTCTCTAGCGGCGGTAAAAATTTCGGCGCGGGCTTTGAGGGGCGAAATTTTAACGAGAGCGGGAGCTTCGGCTCTCGCGATTTCGGCTCGCAAAATTTTAATGCAAGCGGAGATTTCAGCTCTTACGAGGGGTACAGTGCAGACGGCAGGGGCGGTGCGAGCGGGGGTTTAAACGGCGGAAATTTTATTCGCACGCAAAACACGGCGCGCTATGAAAGCTCTGCGTCGCCTGCCGCTTCGGCTAGGGGTAGGCGGACGATACTGCGCCGCAAGGAGATCGCGGAGCTTCAGATCATAAAATCGATGCTGCTTGATGGCGAGATGGCACAGCTCGGGCTCGGCTGCTTGGAGCGGCGCGATTTTCGCATGCACGGCGATATTTTCGAGGCGTTTTTGGCTTTTTCTCGCAGCGGCGGGAATTTTAAAAATTTCATCGCGGGCGGCGCGGGAGAAATTATCCAGGGTGAGAGCGTAAATTTAAAAAGTAGTGAGAATTCTAGCGGGCAAAATTTTATCGGGCAAGCCTCCGCGGGCGCCGTAAATTTAAAAGGCTCCTCCGCGCAGCAGGGCGCAAACGGCGGCGAGAAGCAAGACGTAAACAACGTCGCAAAGCAAGGCGAGAGGGAGGCCGCAGCTCAAAATATTCAAAGCGCTCAAAGCTTCCAAAATGATCAAAATGCCGAAACCGAAGCCCGCGAAAATCTGCGCGCGCTTGCGCTGGACGATGAAATTTTGCCTATCGGCGGCGCGGCGCTTTTTAACGACGCGTGCAAAATTTTACGCCGCAACGCCCTGCAAGATCTGATGCAAAAGCTCAAAAACTCCGATGCGCCCGACAAGATCGAGCGGATCTTGGAGTATCAAAAAAAGATCAATCAACTCAAGTAAAGGAACTAAATGAAGGCATTGGCGCTCTTTAGCGGCGGGCTTGACTCCATGCTCGCGATCAAACTCATCGTCTCGCAAGGCATCGAGGTGCTCGCGCTGAATATGGATATCGGATTTAGCGGCAAGGACGATAAGAGCGAGATTATGCACCGCAGAGCCGCAGCCGCGGGGGCGGATTTTAAAAGCGTCGATATCAGAAGCGAATATCTGCGGCAGGTGCTTTTCGAGCCAAAATACGGCTACGGCAAGCACTTCAACCCCTGCATCGACTGCCACGGATATATGTTTAAGACCGCGCTTGCGATGCTACAAAGCGAAGGGGCGAGCTTCATCATCACGGGCGAGGTGCTCGGACAGCGCCCGATGAGCCAGCGCGCGCAGGCTCTAGCTCAGGTCGGCGGGCTTAGCGGCGATGAGGAGGGGCTGATCCTGCGTCCGTTGTGCGCTAAGCTGCTGCCGCCCACGACGCCCGAGATCAAGGGCTGGGTAGACAGGGGCGCGCTACTTGACATCAGCGGGCGCGGGCGGGCTAGACAGATGCAGCTGGCGGCGGAGTTCGGCTTTGAGGACTATGAAACGCCCGCAGGAGGCTGTCTGCTGACCGTGCAAAGCTTCAGCGAGCGGATCAAGGATGCGGTAAAATTTGAAAAGATCGAAACGCCCGCGGACGCTGAAATTTTAAAATTCGGGCGCCATCTGCGCCTGCCGGGCGGAGCCAAGCTAATAATCGGACGCGACGAGAGCGACAACAAAAAGCTTGCCGCAGTGCAAAATTCGAAATTTAGCGAGATAAAATTTAAAGATGACGTCGTGGGCGCGCTAAGCCTGCTAAGTAGGGGCGCGAGCGAGGCGGATAGAGAGCTTGCAGCGAGGCTGGCGCTAACATACGCCAAAACGGACGCCGCGCGCAGCTACGCCCTGCTCTTAGAGGGCAGCGAGCTGAGCACAAGCCCATTTGAGAGCAAGGATGCCGCCCGCGAGTATTTTGTGTAAAATCTAAACCGCCATCCAGGTTGTATTTGATAGGCGTAAAAACGATACATAAGCGCAAGAAGCTGCGATAGCAGATACAAGAGTAAAATTTAAAAACGGCGATGTCTGAAAGGCGAGCCGAAAATGCGGGCGCCGCGAACTAAATTCGGCTATCGCAAGAGCCAAATAGGCATAAATTTAAAAGTGCAAGCCGTTAAATTTAAAAACGAAAGCGAGCAAATTTTACAAATTTAAGGAGCGTTTATGGAGTGTTTCAAGCCGTTTTTTGTAAAGATCGCAGGTCACGCCAGAGAGGGCGACCATACGAGCGCGCATGATCAGATCATCGCGCCGCTACTGCAAAATGCGCTCGCCGCCTATGTCTATAACGGCCGCAAAGATAGCATCGTGGGGGCATTCGGTAGCGTAGAGCATCCGCTAAACTTGAGCGAGTTTAGTTTTCTCGTGCGCGAGCGGGGTAAATTTCGCCTCGATCTAGCGCGCGAATGCGTAAACGGCGCCGAGATCTTTTGGAACGCCTGCAGTTTTAGGCGCGGCTCGGTTATTATTTTGATCGAGGGAGAGTTTGATTTGGCGCCTATTTTACGCCGCTGCGCCGAGATAAGCATAGACGAGACGCCAAATATGGGCAACAGCCCCACAGCGACCAAGCTTGCCAAGCGCGCGATGAGCGAGGGACAGATAGCCGTGCTTTTTAGTGCATCAAACGGGATAGAGTGGATGGATATCTACGCTCCTGAGGCGGTGCGGGATAAAATTTTAAAACTTGCGGATGAGATAAATGGGGACGAAATTTAAAATTTAGTCACAAAAGCTAGAGATATGCGTATAAATTTCGGCGTGCAGCGAGAATTTTAAGACGCTAGACGTTAAATTTAAGTAGCAAGAGCATGAAAATAGAAGCGAGGCAATACAAGATCAAAAATATGAATGAAACCGCGCTATAGGCAGGCTTTTGAGCTGGCTAGCAAAGTGTCTTTCATAGATACGAAAAGCTTGGCGCGTAGATTTTAAAATTTACGGCGGACGGGCGAAGCACTTGCCGCAGCTGTGCAAAGCTCAATCTACATTGAAGCAGGCGAAGTGCAAAATGTTCGCAAATTTATTCGCCTTTTTACAGTCTGAGCCGATCGCTGGCTTTCTCTAAATTTTAGCTCAAGAAAGCAAAATACGCTCAAAGCCTCGTAGTAAAGCAGCGGCTCGCGCGCCTCAAATGCAAGCAAAATACGCTCAAAGCGGCAAAAGCGTGGGTTTTGCCGTACGGCGTCGCTTTTTAGATAAATTTAAACCGCGCTGTGCTTCGGATAAATTTCAACCATGCGCCGCTTCGGATAAATTTTAAAAATCCCGCACCACATCAAACCACTCCTGGGTTTTGCTCTGCGGTATCTCAAAACGCGCATTATCCGCTATCTGGCGTACCGCCACATAAGCGTCCTCGCGCTCAGGCGTCTCGATATCAGGTAGCTTATTTATCGCGCCTACAAGCTCCTCTATGACCGCCCTTGCTTCGCGCTCGCAGCTTGCTTTTTTGATCACTTTTAGCGCGGTTTTGCCGTTTTTGCCCTCCCAGTTTGTAAAGGGGATGTTAAACTCGCTCTCAAACCACGTCTTTTTACGCAGCTGCGCGACGGCGGCGTAGCTAAACTCTCGCGTTTTAGCAAGCGCGGCAAGCTCCTTTTTAAGCGCCTTGCCTGCGTCTTGCTCGACATTCTACGCGATAAAATAATTAAGCCCGCTCCACGAGCTAGGCGGCCCGCTCAAATCGGGGTAGTATCTTATCTGGATGGAATTTAATCCCTCAAGCTCGCTAAGGGCGCGCAGGTTGCAGACGGCGCCGTTTAGACTGACGCTTTTTAGCGCGGAAAACTGCAACAAACTCTCGCAATCAAATGGCTCGCCCGCAAACGGGCGCGTCTATTTCTATACGCTCTATGCCCGCTAGCGCCGCAAACACCGGTAGTTTAAACGGCTCCGCGCCCTTGGCATCATCCTCGCGAAAGCAAAAAGAAACGCCTTTAAGCCCGCCCGCATTCTCGATCGTAAAATTTTCCGCCTTGCCGTAAAATTCCACCTTGCGCGTATCTACGCCGAGTCGAACGCAAATTTTAAAGCGATCGCAGTCTAGGCTTAGGCGGCGAATATGAGCCTTGCTAAGATCTAACGAGACGTCTTTTTGCGGCGCCCAGAAAAAGCTCTCTATCTCACGCCCCTGCGACCACTGCGCAAAACCCGCGTCGTTGCCCGCATAGTAGAAAAACCTAGGCCAATGCCTGCCGGCCGGTATTTGCATTCCATCAAACGCGCTCCACGAAATAGGCGTATCCGCATTCACATAGGCATCGGCATCGCCGTAACCCTTAGGCGCGATACTATAGAGCTGCCTTGCCCCGCGGGGATATCCACCTCATGGCTATTTTCGCCCGTTAGCGAAATATAAAATTTACCTTCGTTTTTTCTCATGATCTATCCTTATTATCTGCCTTTTGCAAGCGGTGCGCCGCGTCTGCAAAGCAAAACCCCTAGCCTACAAGCGGGCATTGCGCCGAATAGCCCTCTCGCACCCGTCATCTCCGCTTTCTTGCCAAAAGATAAAACAAAATGATCGCCGCCAAAACCACCGCGATTGCGGCGTAAATTTTACCCATGCCGCCGTAGCTTTTGGAGTCGTCGCTTAGATACAGGTTTATTATCGCGCCGTTGTCCGT
Source organism: uncultured Campylobacter sp. (assembly GCA_963547835.1). Classification (GTDB taxonomy): domain Bacteria; phylum Campylobacterota; class Campylobacteria; order Campylobacterales; family Campylobacteraceae; genus Campylobacter_B. The sequence goes on along the minus strand of CAUUSU010000004.1, from coordinate 5,824 downwards.
TGAAATTTCAAGCTTCGCGCCCTTTGCGCCGTTTAACTTTACCCGCAGCATATTCGCCGCGGGGCTTGAAATTTCGGGCTTATCCATAAAGGAATAGCTAGTTTTGTAGCTTTTCATCAAATCGTTGCAGTCTTTGGGGGCTACGAATATATCGTAAAATGCGCCGTTTTTCACGCTCAGATTTTCTTCGCCTTGCACGACGAAGTATCTAAATTTAGGCGCTTGCGTGATGAACTCCCACCGTAGCGTCTTTTGCTTCCCGCCCTGCTCGTAATTAAACTCCGCGCCGTATTTGGCGTCAAATTTAAAAACCTCTCTGCTGAAAAGTACGAACTGCCTATCGCTTAAAATGGCGTTAGGATCGGAGTTTTTGTCTAAAATTTTAACGTTTTGAAGCTCCCTGCCGCCTTCGTAAATTTTAAAACTTTTCATCGTTACGGGCGGCCCCTCGGCATTAAACTCCAAGCTTACGGGGTTTGCGGTGATTTTACACTCGGGCATGGGATCTGGAATTTCATTGCTGAAAAACGCAAGCGCGGGCTCGTCGTTCGGGTAGTAAACGTAAGGGTGTGAGTTCAGCGCAGTGGCGCTTTTGAACTTATCCTCCCTCATCCGTAGCGTTTCGTTTTTACACATCCCAAGTAGAAATTTGCCGCTTCCTTCGTCGTTTAAATTCCGCGAGCAAAAGGCGTTGAGGCGCGAATTTCCCATCTCAAAAACGTAGCTACTTTTTTTGCCGTGCTCAAAATAGCCGATGCCGATCTCATCCGAAGCAAAATCCAAAAATGCAAATCTATGGTAAATCGCGCTTAAAAGCCCGTCGATCGCGCTTTTAAGATCGCTTGAGTTATAGGATAAATTTTCTCGTACTGCGGCATTATAGCCTGCGTAAAAAGCGCGCTTTGACGGATTTTCGCCCGTAAAATTTGGCTTGCCCGGGCTCTCGTCGTGCGACATCGCCTCGTTTGCGACGACATACTTTGCGTGATTAAGCGCGGAGATACTTAAAATTTCATTCTGCGCAAAGTAGTTTAACCCCGATTTTGCGCGCACATTGTTGATGTAGCTTAGCGGATCGTCGTAAAAGGAAAAGCCGCTCATCGCAACGAGCGGCTGTTTTAAATTTGAAGGGGTGTTTTCGCATGCGGCAAAAAGCGCGCAGATCGCCCCGAGACCCAGGAGCCTAAGCCGTAGGGCCCGCTTTAGCAAACTCGACCCCCTCTTTTACGTCCTCGTAGCGTTTAAAATTCTCCTCAAACATACTCGCTAGTTTATCGCGAGTCGCGACGTATTCGTCCTTGTTCTCCCACGTGTTGATCGGATTTAGTAGCTTCGTCTCGACGCCTGCGAGCTCTTTTGGGATCGCGAGGTTAAATTTCTCAAAATTTTCAAATTCGCACTTTTTGATACTGCCGTCAAGGATCGCGTTTATGCATGCACGCGTGGCTTTGATGCTCATTCGCTTGCCCACGCCGTACGCGCCGCCGCTCCAACCTGTGTTTACGAGATAGACGCTGACGCCATGCTTGTCGATCTTTTCGCCTAGCAGCTTAGCGTAAACGGTCGGGTGCAGCGGCATAAACGGCTCACCAAAGCACGCGCTAAAAGTCGCCACAGGCTCGGTGATACCGCGCTCGGTGCCCGCGACTTTGGCCGTGTAGCCGCTTAGGAAATAATACATCGCTTGCTCTTTGGTTAGCTTTGCGACTGGAGGCAAAACGCCAAACGCGTCGGCGGTTAGAAAGATGATGTTTTTGGGATGGCCGCCTGCGGAGCTTGGCTCGTAGTTATCGATATGATAGATCGGGTAGCTAACGCGGGTGTTTTCGGTCTTGCTGCCGTCTTTGTAGTCCACGACGCCAGCCTCGTTGGCGACCACGTTTTCAAGCAGCGCGTCGCGTTTGATCGCGGCGTAAATTTCAGGCTCGCTGCTCGGGTCTAAATTTATGCATTTCGCGTAGCAGCCGCCCTCGAAGTTAAATATCCCCTCATCGTCCCAGCCATGCTCATCATCGCCTATTAGCTTACGATTAGGATCGGTCGATAGCGTCGTTTTGCCCGTGCCGCTTAGGCCGAAAAATAGCGCCGTGTCGCCCTCTTTGCCCACGTTTGCCGAGCAGTGCATGCTTAGCTTGCCCTCAAGCGGTAGCCAGTAGTTCATCATCGAGAAAATTCCCTTTTTCATCTCGCCGCCGTACCACGTACCGCCGATAACCGCGACGTTTTCCTCGACGTTAAAGATAACGAAAACGTCGGAGTGCAGCCCGTCGCTCGCGTAATCTTCGTTTTTGCATTTGCACGCGTTGTAAACGACGAAATCGGGATGAAATTCCGCTAGCTCGCTCTCGCTTGGGCGGATGAACATATTTTTTACAAAATGCGCCTGCCACGCGACTTCGGTTACAAAACGCACGTTTTTGCGGCTGGATTTGCTCGCGCCGCAAAATGCGTCTTGGATAAAGATTTCTTTGCCGCTTAGTTGGGCTTTTGCCTTAGCTAAAAGCTTATCGAAAAGCTCTTTTGAGATAGGCTGGTTTACCTTGCCCCAGGCGATGTATTTTTGGCTCGGGTCTTGCTTTACGAAGTACTTATCCTTTGGGCTGCGACCCGTAAAGATGCCTGTATCAACCATAAAGGTGCCGTTGCTTGACACGCGCCCTTCATTCATCGCCTTTTCAAGCCCGAAAAGCTCGTCGTAGCTTAGGTTGTGGTTGATTTTTTTGATATTTTTAAGACCTAGTTTATCCAAATCGTTCGGAGTTGTCATTTTGCGTCCTTTTTAAATTAAATTTTGATAAAAGATTGCGCTATTATAGCTTAAAATTTAGGTGAGCTCGCTTAAGCACCGAGGATGATCGCCATGAAATTTAGGCGGGAGCGCCGCCTAAATTTTAGAGCTTATCTTAAAATCGCGAGCACCTGATCGGCATCGACCGTATCGCCTTGGGCGACTAAAATTTTATCGATTACGCCATCACGCGGGCTTTCGATATTTATCTCCATCTTCATCGCTTCAAGAACGATGACATTCTGCCCCGCCTTAACAGCATCGCCTTCCTTTATTAAAATTTTAAATACGTTGCTAGGAAGCGTCGCTTTTACTTCGTTGCTGTCCGTACCGCTTGCCTTGCTTTCAGGAGCGGCTTGCACTTGCGGCTTTGCGGGCGCTGAGGTATCGAAGCTAACGTCGTATCGATCGCCGTTTATGAGCACGTTTTGCCCGGCGAATTCTACGCTGTAAATTTTGCCGTTAATCTTAACGTCAAATTTGCCGTTTTTAGAAATACCGCTTTGATGGCTTGCAGCGGGCGCTACGTCCTCTTTTTTGCGGCTCATCACCTTGCCCTCGCCTTTTAAAAACGCGATGCCCTTTTCTTTGCACGCAAGCGCGATAAATACGTTCTCCTCGCTAGGTTCGATGCCCTGCTCGCGTAGAATCTTCTGCGCATACGCGACGCTCTTGCTATCGTCGGCATCGGCTATATCTACGGCGTGTTTAGTCGTAGGCTGTAGTCCCAGCTGCTCGGCGGCGAGCTTAATCACGCCGTCATCGGGTTTAACGGGCGTTTTGCCGAAATAACCTAACACCATCTTGCCGTAGCCCTCGGCGATCTTTTTCCACGGGCCAAACATTACGTTGTTAAACGCCTGCTGGAAATAAAACTGACTAACCGGCGTCACGCTCGTGCCGAAACCGCCCTTTTCGACGACCTCTCGCATAGCCTTGATGACGGCTGGAAATTTATCTAAAATTTTATTATCGCGCATCATCTGAGTATTTGCGGTAAGCGCGCCTCCAGGCATCGGCGAAAACGGAATGAGCGGGCTTACCTGCGTGGCCTCTGGCGGCATGAAGTAGTCCTTCAAGCACTCGCCCAAAACCTCTTCGTATTTTAAAATTTTCTCTGCATCTAGCCCCAGGTCGAAATTTTGCCCCTTCGTCGCGTGCAGCAGCGTAAGGATGTCCGGCTGGCTCGTGCCGCCGCTTACGGGATGCGCGGCAAGGTCGATGCCGTCCACGCCCGCAACGAGCGCAGCCTGGTAGCATGCGACGCTAACGCCCGCCGTCTCATGAGTGTGCAAGCGGATATGCACCCCGTCGCCTAAAATTTTACGCGCGCGCTTGATCGTCTCATAGACCTTCTGCGGGCTACTGGTGCCGCTTGCGTCTTTGAAGCAGACGCTGTCAAACGGGATCTGCGCGTCTAAAATTTGACGCAGAATTCTCTCGTAAAACGCCGCATCGTGCGCGCCGCTGCATCCCGGCGGCAGATCCATCATCGTAACCACGACTTCGTGTTTAAGACCGTGGCGATGTATGCACTCGCCGCTAAATTTTAAATTTTCCACGTCGTTTAGCGCGTCGAAATTTCGAATCGTCGTCGTGCCGTGCTTAGCAAAAAGCTTGGCGTGCAGATCGATGATCTCGCGGCTGCCGGTATCGAGCGTGACGGTATTTACGCCGCGGCTAAGGGTCTGCAGATTCGCCTCAGGTCCCACGATGCTTCTAAATTTATCCATCATCTCAAAGGCGTCTTCGTTTAGGTAAAAATACAGGCTCTGAAACCGCGCGCCGCCGCCGAACTCAAAGTGCGTGATGCCCGCGTCCTTCGCCGCGCTAACGGCAGGCAAAAAGTCCGCCATCGCCACGCGCGCACCAAAAACTGACTGAAATCCGTCGCGAAAGGTCGTATCCATAACGTCGATAAGCTTTTTAGCCATTTTTAGCTCCTAGGTTAAATTTAGCGTGAATTTTAATATTTCTAGCCTAAAAAAGCTTTTAAACCAAAAATCCCCGGAAAGATTGCGAGCGTTAATAGCACTAGAATTTGCAATAAAATAAAAGGCAGTACGCCCTTGTAAATGTCCGTGGTATGGATTTGCGGCGGCGTCACGCCCTTTAAGAAAAATATCGAAAATCCAAACGGCGGCGTCATAAACGACGTTTGCAAATTTACAGCGATTAAGATCGCAAACCACACGGGATTGATATGCAAAGACTCTACTATCGGCAAAAGTATCGGTAAAATGATATATGAAATTTCGACATAATCGAGAAAAAACCCAAGTACTATGATAACTATCATCGTAAGCGCGATAAATCCCCATGCTTGGCCGGGCAGATTCTCCATAAAATTTTTCACGACCTCATCTCCGCCAGTGTAAGAAAAAATCATCGAAAATGCCGTGGCGCCCATCAAAATCATAAAAACCATACCCGAAATTTTAGCGGTATTTTTTAGCGCGTCATAGATCAGCCTAAACGAAAACGTGCGGTATAAAACGGCTAGCGCTATCGCACCCAAGCAGCCTACCGACGAGCTCTCCGTAGGCGTAGCTATGCCCGCAAAAATAGATCCCAAGACGAGCAAAATCAGCACGAGCACCGGCACGACGTTTTTAAGCGCGATAAAAATTTGCTTTGATTTACTAAGCCCCTCTAGCGGCGGAACAGGCGGCGCATAATCTTTGCAAACATATGAAATAATCGCAATATAAATCACGTAAAAACCCACTAGCACGAGCCCAGGAATAACTGCTGCAGAGAAAAGATCGCCCACAGAAACCGAAAGTATATCGCCTAAAATAATCAGCACGATAGAAGGCGGAATAATCTGCCCAAGCGTGCCTGCAGCAGCGATAGTGCCGGTAGCCAGCGGCTTATCATAGCCATATTTCATCATCACGGGTAGACTGATGACGCCCATAGCGATGACAGTCGCGCCCACTATGCCCGTCGTAGCCGCAAGTAACGCGCCCACCAAAACAGTGCTGATCGCCACGCCGCCTCGTACGCCGCCGAATAAAAATGCCATCGACTCTA
>CAUUSU010000003.1:0-23507 GCA_963547835.1 uncultured Campylobacter sp. | reverse complement strand
TACTGACGAACGACGTAGCAGCAGGGGGATATTTTTCTACGCGGAATTTAAAAAGCGCGTAAACTCGGTGGCGGTGATCCTGCCTTCGCTCAGCGCGAGGCCAACGCTCGGCGGGCTTAAGAAGATCGCGATGGACGATAGCGAGTTTAGCTTCGCATTTAGCGTATATAGCGCCGATGCGGTGTCTGCAATGTATGCCCTCACGCCCGCCTTTATGCGGCGCTTGCTTCGCTTTAGAAGCGGTGCCGGCGGACCGATCAGATTAAGCTTTTCGGGCAAAAACGTCTATATTTTCATCCGCACGGGATACGATAGTTTCGAGCCTAGCGTGGATCGCAGCGTATTTGGCTTTGATCCCGCCGCGTCTATCAAGCACGAGCTTCTATTCTTTCTTTCCATCGTGAAAAGTCTGAAATTAAACGAAAATATCTGGCAAGATTAAATTCTAAATTTGACCTTAAATCCGCAAATACGGAGGCTTTGCACCGCCGCGAAATTTTGAAATTTTGCTTTAAATTTATGCGCTACTACGCCGCAACCACTGCGACAAAATTCCGCCTGAAATTCCACGGCGCATTTAAGCCATGGAATTTATAGAATTCTTGCAGCGACATAAATTTTGCAACATAGGATTTAGAGCTTTTAGCTATTTTTATCCTAGCATATTGTGATAAAATCGAAGCAAGCAGCTTACAAAACGCCGCGCGGATTTTAAATTTTTATCCTAGCATATTGTGACAAAATCAGCGATCTATTTCAGCTCTAAAAGCTGTTTAACATCGCCTTTGCTTAAATACGGCGCAAATATATGCTGCGGCTGCGAGCCACTTAGTTTTACTAGCATATCGCCTGCGCCTAGAAGTTTTTCAGCTCCGCTTTCGTCCAAGACAATCTGAGAGGCTTTGGCATTTTGCACTTTTAATGCGATTCGTAAGCGCGCAATTCTTGCTTAAAAATATTTGCATTGGGCGTTTGGGTCGCTATGATTAGATGGATATCCGCAGCTTAAAATTTTATCTAAACGTCTAAAAGCTTTAAGCGGTCTTACGACATTAATGATGGCACGTTATTTGCAAAAATCTACCGAATGGAATTTTTATGAGACTTTGCGTTAAATTTTAATTAGATTTTATCACTCGCCTATAAATTTATGCTCGTGCAAATCCGCTCTGTATAGCATTATGATCTTGCCACTGCCGCCTACGGCACACGATCTTTATATGAGATTGCGACGAGGCTTTATGCGCTTCGAATTTCATCAAACATTCTAAAATTTTACCGCTTCGTAGCGCGTGAATAGACTCAGGGTAAATTTCGTTTCGCTATTAGTGCGACAACGCGTGTCTTTTCTACTTGCTTAATATATCAAGAGCCGCTTTTAATTGCTCTTTAAAGTTTTCTCTTAGATCTTTTGGCTCTAAAAATTCGATATCGGGAAGCCACTTTTTTATAAACGGCAATATCTCCATATCCTGAGTAAAATCTATGCTAAAAATAATGCTGCCATCCTCTAGCTTCTTTTTAAATTTTTGAGTTGGGAAAAACAGCTTCATATCCTCCTTAAAATATATAGCCACTTTCGGGGAGGCTTTTAATAGCGCCCTTCGCAATGGCTCGGAGGGCAAGCTCATAGCATTTTGTATTTTATTAAAATACGTTTTGTATTCCTTCAAGATCTTTCCTTCGTATTTTTTTGAGCTTTTGCTAAGCGATACGATAAAAGCCACTCTTAAAAGTCTAAAATTTCCCTTGGCATCCTCGATAGCCAAATACCAATTGCTGTCAGTAAAAACTATTTTTAGGCATTTTGCATCGATTAAATTCTCCATTTCACCGATATATTTATACTTGATATTTCGGCATTCTTTATTTTTAACGGCATTTCGAAGCTCGCTCAGATATCTTTTACTTAGCTCGTCTTGCAAAACCTCAAAAGGATTGGTTCTAAATAAAAATATGTCCGAATCTTCTTTTAATTGTTCAGATACCTTCTCTTTTTCATGTTTATCTAAATCGTTAAACAACCTAGGATCATTTTCGTTTAATAAACTAATTAACCAGCCTAGATCATTGCCATATTCTAAAAGACATTTTAAAACGCCGATTATATCTTTATTTTTATCATATACTCTTAATACTTTTACCGGTCTCTTGCCATGCCCTATGAGCTTGCTTTCTATCCTAAAAGCATATGGAAATAGCTTGTCGATTTCGCCCATATACCTTCTAAGCGTTCTTTCCTTAATCCTTAACTCATCTAAAAGCTCTGTATCGGTAAGATAAATTTCTTGCTTTGCAACTAGCTTTTTTAAAATTTCAAAGATAACTATCGTTTTATTGTCTGCATCTGATGACATTATAATTCCTCGTATTCTCTAAATCTTGCATGTTTAAATTCTCGTTTAATCACGACTTTGCCGTTTTCTACCCGCTCACTTACGATGCGGTTAGTAGTCGCATACACGGCTATCAGACCCATATTTTTAGCAAACCTTATCATATTATAAGTCGCTCCGAAATCGCCCTGCACCAGCAATATGTCACCCGCTTTTGCTTGCTTTTTGAGTTTATCTTTATATGTTTCAACAAATTTTATTATGCTTTTTTCAGACGGGTCAATATCGCTCCACCTCGCATCGGCTATATTTACGAATTTATCGACATTTAAATTCTTCCTCGCGTCTTCTTCTTGCTCCGACGTCAAGGTGTGGTTTATCAATGTAAAGAAGGTTTTCATTTTTTTGGTGGTCTCTTTTGTAATTTAAAATGTATTTTTCCCATTGCTTTAACCTTTTCTATATATTCCCATATATTATCAGTGCTACTTTGTGGATCAGAATTCGACCTTCGATCTCCATCCATAAGTTTATGAGCAATATTAACCCTAATATTGTTTATTTCAAAATATATTTTCGCTGCTTTTTTATGTTCAGAATTATAGTTTTCTTTTTTACATTTTCCTAAAGTATGCTTAGCATCCTCTCTTGCATCTCTATCTGCAGGGTCTTTACCATTTTGTTCGCATATTAGGCTAGGAACCGCTTCAGCTAAGGTCATATAAGCCATAGCAAAATTTTTGTTTTTGGCATACCATGAGGCTAACCCTATTTGTAAATCCGAAAGTTTATCAATCCTAAAAATATCGATAAATTCTTTTATGTCCTTAGCTATAATTTTTAATATATGCGCCTTCGGATCGCTAAAGTCGAAAATTTCTTTACTTAAAGATTTTACGCTTTTTTGTATTGCTCCGATATCAGACATACTTAAAGCATAAGAAAAATTCCTATAGCTATTTTTTATATTTATGGGCTGACCCGACTTATCTATAAGGGTCATCAGCTCGTAGCCGTTTCCATAGAATTTTAGATTTTTTATGGCTCTTGACCATTCCAAAAGCTCGAAAAACATCTTTAGATCTACGATCGGAGCGGGAGTTTTAGTTCCATCATCTCTTTTTTCTGAGGCTTCAAACATTCCATAATACACACCTTTTATATTTAGATTATAATCGCGCGTATTTGCATAGAATTCACTCATCACGAAGCTCATTAAAGAAAGCGATCTAAACGAATGCGTTATATCGAGATATACCTCATCATCTTTTGAAATTTCACTCATAATTTGCAAATATTTGTCAAAGTTTAACCAAAGCTCGTCTTCATTTAATCCGTATTTTATAATAAAACATTTTGAGCCCTTTGAGCCTAGCTTTGTTTCTATCTGTTGCTCCACGGGTAGTAAAAGATCTGTATCGCTTCTAGTTTTTTTATCGGTATAAATTCTTTCCGCAGTTTCGCTATCGCCGCCAAATTCTTCATAAACCGACTCCCAAATAGAATCCTTAGTGCCAACTAGAAACAACTTATCTATACCGATATGTTCGCATAAGACACTAGATATGAAGGTTCTATCCCTATAAATTTTATCGTCTATAGCATAGTCAGCTTTTTGATATCCTTTTACCCTATCGCCCATTCCCAATGAACTTATTAAAATTTTAGCCATATTTTACTCCTCATTTTGCATATAAGTTAAATCATAGTGCTTGACAGTATAATCGCTAGTGGAGACGTACTGCAAATGCCTATCGTTGGGTATCGCAAACATCGCTCCGGCTATACTTATCGCCTTTTGTCCGCCCGTGACATCAAATACAATGTCGTCCTCCATAAAGCCCTCTTGCTTAAGCTGTCTATATACGCTTTCTAAAAATTTATAGACGCTTTTTGCGTCTTCGAAATTCTTTATACATCGTACATTTGTCATATCTGCAAGCTCCTTGCCAAAGAGATTTTGCACGCATTTTAAAAATTTATCTCTATCGCCGTGAGATTTTTCAGAACAAGCGACTATAATCTTTTTAAGCCTTTGTTTGTGATAATCTATCGCCGTAAGCGGCATTCTGTAATTATTTTTCTCTCCGAATTCTTCTATCTTCATGAGTTTTAAAGAATTATTCGCCTCCCAGTTATAGCTCAAAAATAATACCAAAGCCTTAGCCTTTTTAGGTCTATCATTTATATCTATATCAACGTTTGGAACGCTTTTAGGAATTATATGCTTAATTGCGCAAAAGATCACTATAGAGCCTAAAATTTGAACCAGCATAGTGCCGTCTTTGGCACTCCATTCTAAAATTTCACCGCCAAAAATTTTATCCAGCAGCGATGACATTCCGTCCGGTAACCAAGCAAAAAATAGCAATACTCCCGCGATAATAAAAAACGTCCTATACCCTAAAAGAGAACTTCCCAAAAGCGAAACGACTATTTTTTGAAAATTTCTTTTTTCATAATGCGTCATTTTTTAAATTCCTTTAGCATCCCCATTATCTTTAACGTATCTTGATAGTCTCTGTCTTTTTCCGGCCTTTTTTGCTTGGTCTGCTCTTTCCATCTTCCAATCTTTTTAAACATATCTCTTAACCCACAAAGCGCTTCCAATTTCATATCGTCAAATTTATCGGTTTGACTTATCGCTTTAAATAAGACTGTCGCTTCGGGCATATTTTTATAAATGGGATCGTTTTTGAGCTTATAAATTCTTTTATCCAGTTCGCTCATATTGCTTGTAGCTTCTTGCAGCTCTTTTTCTTTTCTTCGAAGTTCTATTTCCTCTTTTAAAGCCTTCTCTTTTTCTATTAGATCGTTTGCAAATTTTTGATATAACGATATGCTTTGTTGATCGGATAATGGAACTGCTTGTACCGTATTTACATTTGTAAGTTTAATATACCTATCCAAATAATAGCGACGATCATTATTTTTACTTTTTGCAAAATCTTCAAGATTCATATATACCAATTCAGAATTACCTTCGTTGTCTTGCTCGCTAGCCATTGAAAATAAATTTTTTATCTGCTCGCTTTCGTGCCATTTTATCTTGCCGTCGAAAATTTCACCGTTCATAGCCGACTCAAAATCCTTTAAATACTCCTTAACTTCTTTGCTAAATCCATTGAGGTCTAAGACGCTGAGTTTAATTTTGCCGTATCCTAAAGGCTTCGCCATACCGATAGAATGATAGCAAAGATCGTTTTGATGAAATGTAATAGCTGATAGCAATGCTCCAATCTCAATAGGCAAGAGATTATGGACTAATATTTTGCATCTAAATTTTGCTCCCGACTGAAGTGGCGTGATAGCTGTTTCTATATTTGCTGTTTTATCACCAGTATCACTTGTAGCAACGCTTTGACCTTTATGCGTCGGGTATCGCTTAAAACCAGATAGTGTGGCATTTCTATCATTATAAGTGGCGTATTTTCCACCATTTTGCTTTATGTAAATCGGATAGTAAGATGCTTTTGGGGAACCCAAGACTACTTTTACCTCATTACCTAAATTTACATTTTGGATAGCTTTGGCATGAGATACAAAAACCCTTCCTTTTAAGGACTCTTGTTTATTTTTAATTTTTCTACTATATCCAAATATAATTTCTGATAAATCGGGCTTACTCTCTTTTATTTGTGTATGAGCCAAGACCTCTTTTACGGATTTATCAAAAGGTAATTTATAAAGATATGAAAGTCCAAAATGAATAACCTCATTACCGTTAGCATGAAAAAATACGGGGATTTCTTTGCCACTTTTTAGTTTTTCTTTCCAGAAAGTCCAGTCGGCAGACTGCACGGGCTGCTTTTTCCTGCCGTCAAAATAAGCAAATTTAAACACTTCAAACACACATTCACTTACATTAAAAATTTTCGCATCTTGTTTTTGTATAAAGACAAAATCATAATTTTTTCCACTGGGGTTTACCTTATCGTCTTTTCTGGCCGACGGATGCCCTGTTAACACAACTTTACCTAATAACGAGCCTCTGTCGTCAAATTTCACTATATTTCTACCGTTTTTAGACCCCTCTTTTGAAAAATTATAAATTTTATCTACATTTTCAAATTTGACTAAATCATATTTGGCGCAAGCGTTTTTAAGCGGATCATTTTTATCATCAAATTTGCCCCACAAAAAGCGATTTCTATAACCTTGTTTCTTAAATTTATATTCTATCTCTTGATACTTTATGCGGTAAATTCCGTCGCATTCTCTTATCTTTATCGCACCATTTTCTTTATAAAGCCAACCGCATTTAATATCTTTTAGGACTTTATTTTTGTATTCGTCCGTAAAATCCCGCATAGAATACTTTTTATCATCTATAAAGTTCATAGCTGAAAAGCTCATTATCTCAAGCACGTTTCTTATCATGCCTTTCATGCTGGTTGCGGGGATATAATACTCTTTGTCTCCGTTTTCGTTTATGGAATGGCAAAACTCGCTCGGATTTTTGCTATCCTTTATAAAGATAGGGCTTTTGGCGGTTACCTCAAGCTCGATTACGCCGCTTTCGCCGTCTTCAAACGGTACGTCGTGGATGTTTTTAAGAGCATCCTCGCTAGCCCACGGCGGGTAAAAAATTTTATCGTTTAGCGGTACAAAATTATATGGAGCGGTTATCATTTTTTATCCTTTTCATCTTTTACAAAGCCTGCAAATACTATCTTTTGAAGTTTCAATACTGGTAAACCCTCAAGAGTTCCATTGTCTTGAGGCACTTCACAAAACTCGTCTTTTTCATCTTGCCAAATTTGAGCCATTTTTATTTTGACTTCTTTGAATTTGGCAGAAAACTCAGGTTTAAATTTAGAGTGAAATTCTTTTATGTCGGGGTTTTTCTTCGGATCTAAATTTGCGCCCCCCAACTCCGTCTCATCGACAAACCAAGCGTCGTTTATCTGGCGGATAGAAATGCTTTTCTTCAAATTTGCATTAAAAAAATGCGCCTCATAGATTAGCTCGTCTTTGCCTAGACCAGGAGTTCGCTCGCCCGCTAAAAATAGGTGCTTCTCATCGATTTTTTCACCCATTAGCTGGATGTAGCCCTCGTAGCCTTTTAAATTTTCATTCACGTATTTTAAAATTTCGTCTCTATTTTTTCTCATCTGCTAGCTCCTATCTATTGCTGTTTTTATGACTTCGCCTTTAAAAAATCCATACCCTTTTGTGGTTGCTCCACCAAGCGGCAAACGCCCCTGAACTACGTCATCTAAAGCCGTTTCAAAAGCCTCTAATACATTCTTAAAAGCCCTCTTTTCCGCATCGTCGCGTGCATCGTTTCTAAGCAAAATTTCTATTATAAATTCATCTCTTTTTGCGACCGCTTTTTCTTGAAACAAAGCGCTATCGATGGCTCCGCCCGTGAAGCGGTCGATGCTGACGTGCTCGAAAACCTTCGTATCTTTTACTTCGTCGTAATCCAAAAAGCAATCGCTGATTAAAATTTTGCCTTTGGCGCCTTTATCGTTTTTATTCTTTTCGTAGCCGAAAATTTCTCTTACGGCTTCGTTTTCACTGCCGACCTTGGCCTTTTTGCCGAACTGTTTATTAATTTTATTAAAATGAAACGCCGTTCGGTGTGATAATGCGCCTTTTACCGAGCTTGCCGGAATTAAAATTTTACGCTTGCTAAGGCGTTCATTTTTATAGTCGATCACGCTCTCAAGCACGGACGTTTGATCCGCGTCCTTATCGCCGAATCCGCTTCCAAACATAAAGAAATCATCGGGTGAAATTTTAAGTTCGTATCTGATAAATTTTTGTCTTTTCAAATTACCGTCCGTTACACTCTCGGGTGTAAATTTCGCAAACCCATCGGAGCTAAAATTTAAACTGCTCGAGTATCTGTCCGGCTCAAACTCGCCCCATTTTATTTTTAAAATTTCCAAAGAACCAAAGCCTTTAGAGCTTCCGCCGCCAAGCCTTAGCGTAGGATCGCTAAGCAAATTTAAAATTTTATCAAACTCCTCTTTGCTTCCGTCAAACTCAAGCGAGAATTTAAATCTAGTGCCTTTAAATACGATTTCTTCGTCAAATTTCCCCGCATCCTTTGCCGCGCCGTTTGCGCCTATGGCTACATGATCTCTAATCGGCAAAATATCAAAAAGGCGCAAAAACTCGTTCTTTTCTAAAAGCAACTCTTCGCAAACCTTGTTATTCTTATCGACGAGCAACAGAGCGTTTGAGATAATTAGTCTTGAGCCGAGTAAATCTTCGTCTTCTTTTTTATTTTCGTCTTTGCTTACCTTTCCATTTCCGCCCCGACCCTTTTCCTCGCGCTTGGTTCCAAAAATTTCATTCGCGGCATCCTTACCGGCATTATCTTCAAATGCCCTACGCAAAATCCCTGCAACCGAAGTGCCTAAGATCATCGGCAAGCCGTTCCAATCTCTTTGCACCGGTGCATCCAAAAATAGATCATTTTTGCCGCCGCCGACTTTTAACGGAGTTTTGGCTTCTATGATGACGTGCGCTAAAAATCCTTTCATTGCTTTTCTCCTGTGATTTTTGGCATTTGCATTGATAAGAGCAGCGTAAATTTAAGCTTATTTTTGCTCTCTTTAATCGTTTTTAAAAGCACATGACCATTGCCAGTTTCTTTTTCGCAATCCCAGTTTGCTTTTCTAACGCCATTACGTATAAATTTAGATACTTGATCTGCTATATTTTCGTCTTTTTCCTCGGTGGTTTGATTGCTGATTTTAGCCTCTTTGCCGTCAAGTACGCTATCATTAGTAGCAACATCTCTGCATATCGACCTTATCGCGCCCCATTGTGATTTTGAAATTTTGCTAAATTTATCTTTATGGCTTTTTATAAAATCAGCCACCCTCTCGGCTATTTCAAGAGCTTGGTCTTTCGTGGTCTGCTTTTGTTTTAAAAATTTAGCCAAATCACTTTGTGTCGGTATTTTTCCGGTTGGGCGCTCAGTCTGCGCTTCTTTTTGGAATTCTATCGGATTATCCTTCGCGTCGCCGCCGTCTAAGAACCACGGATTTATCAGCACTTCGCCAAAGCCTTCGCTCAAATACGCTCCGACGCCGTTTTTTAGCGCGGCTATCTGCTCGGCACTTAAATTTTTCAAAGCAATGACGCTGCCTTTGTTTATGCAGGCTCGTTCATAGTCCTTCGTGCTGCGAGCGCCATTGTAAGGAGTAAAATTTGAAATTCTAATCTGCGTCTTTTCATAATCGACACTGTTCACATCCAAGCTTGGCAAAATGTATTTTACGTCGTAGCTTGGATTGCCATTTTCGTCAATAAGCGCAAGGCGGGATTTAGCGTAAATAAAAGTATATCCCTCAGGCGGTGTAAAGCTTTGGATTTCATCCGTATTTTCGCCTATAAATTTAATCTCTACTGCCCCATACTCCGCGCTCTTTGATTTACCGAGCCTAGTTGGGCGCGCTAGTGTTTCTTTTACATAGTTTATGTCGCCTTCGCTCACGCTAGGCTCAAATTTAACGCTAAATCGCCATTTCATTCCGGCCCTAAACGCCTCGTAGCCATACATCTGACTATCCATAGAGCGTCTTTTTTCTTTATCGTAGGCGCTTTTTTGAGAAAAATCTCGATCCAGGTTAAGCTGCTTTTTTTCGTCATTTATGTAGCCGCTTCGCATCTGTTTTAGCTGGGTAAATTTTTCAGATTCTTCGCGGCTTAACAAGTGATGATTGTAAATTTTGCTGCCATCAAGCTTTTCGTGAAAATAGGAAAGCGGAATTTTAAAAAATTCTTTACCATCTTTGATCGGCGCAGCATCGCAGAATTTCACAGCACCGCTATGAAAAATTTTAAAAGGATCACTAAAGTCGCTATATCTACTAGCTACCATACCCAAAAATGCACTTCCCGGGATGAAATCAAGCGAGCTCATCTTGCCCTGCGTGTTAGAACTTGCCTGCAAAATAACGGGACTTTTAAAAGTTATCTCAAATCTAAGCTCTCTCATCGTAGCTCCTTAACTTTAAATTCGCATCTACCAAGACCTCGGTTGCGGTTTAGCCCTATCCGTTTTATCATCCCTAGCGCACGTTTTAAATTTTGGGCGATCTCGCCGCTTACATTTTGGATCTCGCCTTTTAAACTTATAGGCAAAACGACCTCTATATCTCTTAGCGAATTATCCACCGCAATGCCGTTGTCGTCGATTTTGGTAGCCGAAATGATTTCAAAAAGATTGCGCTGCAAGTTATTCGACGTTATTTCGGTAGCGATTTTTTCATCTATCGTAGCGCTGCTAAAATAGCACTGTGCCTGCGTAGTATCGTCGTTTTCGTTTTGCTCATCACCGCTATTTTGCTTATTTTTGCTGCCTCGCGAGCCGAAGCACTCGCTTATATCGCTTGGATCCCAAAATAGCTCCGCTGCCTCTCGCACAAGTCCTTTTATCGTTTTACCGGGTACATACGGAAGCCCTGCGGAGTTTTTTACCACATAACTATCAAGCGCCGCTCCACCGCTAAGGCCGCTACTGACGTGCCAGTAGTCGAAAAATTTAAGCTCGTAATTTATCGTCATTTTTGCCCTCCACTTTTTTTATCTTCCGCGCCCGAAGTAACGGAGAGAAATTGCAATACGTCGTAGATCGGCGTTTTTTGCGCTCCGTCCTTTTCTAAAATCAAATTTCCGCACGATAGCCCACCGTAAAGAGCATTCAGAGCGCCATCGAATTCACTTTTGTTTTCTAGAATTTCATTTATTCTATCAAGCATAACTTTGGCTAATCTATCGTTTATGCCAAGCTCCTTTATCCACTCTCGCAATTTGCCTTTGGGGCTGTTTTCACTGCGATACATTTCGGCTAAATTTATAAAATTTTCTACCTTTGGCTCGCTTTTTGATTTGTTCGTATCGCCTAAATAATAAGGTCCGAAATCACATCTGATTTCGCTAGCGTTTTTGCCATCGGCCGCGCGCCCTTCTTTTTTATTCTCGCCCGCGCGCCCTTCTTTTTCGCCCCCGATCGTCAGTTCATCTTTTATAAATTTATCCCAGCTTTGGAAATTCGAGCTTTGGACGTTATGAAACATTAAGCAGCTTGGCGCTATGTCCTTTTCGGCATCGTTTACGTAGCGATCCTTGCTGTGCTTTTTTGCCGCGCCGCAAAGCTCCTCAGCTAGAGCTACCGCATAATGAAACGGGAATTTTTCGTTACAATAAGCAATCCCCGCGCACATCGTAAGCTTTTCCTTTATGTCGGACTTTTTCTTGTCCGTTTCCTTTTCAAATTCCTCGATGAAATTTTTAGTAAATTCTAACGCTATGTCCGCATCGCAAACCGCCGTCATATCGTCGCCGCTTAAAATTAGCGCTTTTATCTTTAAATTTTCTTTGCCGAAAACTTCCTCAGTTTTTGCTATGGCATTTTCGTAAGCATCTTTCGTAGCATTATCAAGCGCTTTTGAAAAATTAGCTATCACGTCTAATTTGCCCGTATTTTTTACTTCGTCCGTTAGATTTTTAACCAGCACGCCAAGCCCGTTGCCGTCTGCGTGGATAACGGCTAGTTTATTCTTATCGTTTGAAATCTCGCTGAATTCTTTCAATTCTAAGAATGGAATTTTGTCGGACTTCTCTGGCCCTATGCGTTTTTTACATTTTCCCTCATATTCTTTTTCAGCCCACCTTCCGTGCGCCTTCCTCTTTTGATCGCACGATATATCTAAGACGTCGTCAAATTTCACGATAGGTCGCGCCGTTTTAGGCGCAAGAGCCATAAAATTTATACTCATATCAAGCGGCAAGCTCGGGCGGTTGCGCTGAGTTTTTAGCTTTTGTTCAAGCTCTTTCGAGGCTTTTTCGTAGTCGCCGCCATTATAAGGAGCGGCGGCCTGAGAAATGGTAATGCCGTAAGCATTTTGCATTATCTTTTTAGGCAGATCCCTGACAATCTTTTTTAAATTTTCCTCACCATCTACGATCGCTCTAAAATTTCCTGCGGCATTAAGCAAAATTTGCTCTACTAAGCCGTTCGCCCTTAGTTCGTCAAAGACGCCAAATATCGCGCCCTTGCTCTCTTGCTTGTCATTAAATTTTTGTCCGAGCGAGTCTATTATTTCGCTGGCACCGATGATCTCTTGCAACTTGTTCGTGGCGTAAATATACTCTTGTATACCCTGGATACTTGCACCGTATAGGTATTTAGCCATCTTGCCTCCTTCGTGTTATATTTTTGAAATTTTATCGCAACTAAACTTAAATTATTTTTTGAAAAATTACGCAAAATGAGCTAGCCGAAGCGACGCCTCGTGCTAGACTGAATTTATTGTCTAGTCCTACCGCAAAAGACACACTGTCCGTTATATCCTTGCCTTTGACGTAAAAATCAAGCGTAGGGACGTACGAGCCGCAATTGCTCGGCGCGATATTGGCTAAATTCGGCACTTCTTGCGCCAAAGCGCCACTCATAACTCCAGCCTCTGCTAGCGACAACACAATCTTTTTCATTACAACCCCTTTAATTGATCTTGTCGGCGTTTTGCCTCCGACTTTGAACGCAATTATAGTAAGCCGTAGTGTCAGATTCTGTCAGCCAAGGGGAAGCTTTGAAAAATGAGATGGAAATTTTAATTAAATCAGGGGGATAGATTGAAAATTTTGGATGTAAAGAGAAACCAATCCCCTAGATCGGGCAAATTCTAACTAAATCCCTCGCCACCTAAAACCATTCCTAGCAAAAGCCGTATTTATTGATCCATTCTACCTCATTCATCCGACTCTCTTATTTAGTTTAACTCATTATATTCAAATGCTTTTTTCGGAATTTTACTTAAGATAGTGTTGAGCTTCGCTCCAGTGTAAGTTGCAGTATGGATGATGATCTTTACTGGCGTAAAGCCATCTTGATAGTTGTTGAAAGCCGATTTTACTTCAACAAAATTTATCATCATTGAAGCCATATCTCCTTCCACGTCCGTTTCGGTTAGCAAAGGAAATTCGTTAAATAAGCATAGGGAAGTACCATCAAAGCAGTTCTTTTGCGCTTTTCGGAACTGAGTGTCGAAAGGAACTAGAGCAACAACTTCGGCGTTTAGCCTACCCGAATATCTCTTAAACTTATTTTTACCACTACTCTTAACTGCGCGCTCATAAACGCGTAACGGCGCAGCTCCTTTTGAAGCTAAAAAGCTTTTAACTTCCGAAAGCTTTACATCGTTTTCATAATCGGCTATTTTAAGCGCGTTATCAAAGTAATCGTTTCCATATTGAGATTTTTCGCCCATATCAAATAAGACGATTAGCTCATTGGCTAGCCTTCTACTTTGGAAGTTGGTCGTAAACTCATCTTTTCTATTAACCCTTCCATAGTAGCTTTCCGGGTCCGGTTCTACAC
The DNA here is from genome assembly GCA_963547835.1 of uncultured Campylobacter sp. Lineage (GTDB taxonomy): Bacteria > Campylobacterota > Campylobacteria > Campylobacterales > Campylobacteraceae > Campylobacter_B. The sequence goes on along the minus strand of CAUUSU010000003.1, from coordinate 9,827 downwards.
ATCCTATTAAAAATATAGCAATTAATACTAAAAACAGTGTTCTCATAACATTTTCCTTCCTTTAAATTTATAAACAATCTGGCAATTTGAAAAGCCGGTTATTCTATCTGTCACATCGCCTTCCAATTGAGGCAAAGCAAAATTAGCTATCTTATTTAACTCTCGCGGCGAATACTCGATAATCTCAATTGTCAGGTAGTTGAACTTATACCTACTTTTCATTATACGCTTTGTAACCCGCAAAATCATAAGTACTTTTATCGATCTCTTTCCTTGTTTCATAATCAATAAAAATTAAATCGAGTGATGAACCAAGCTCCATTAGCTCGCCGATTTCTTTAGAAGAATAGAGTGCTTCAGCCGTTTGTTTTTTAAAAGAATCAATAAAAGTGTAGGCATCTCCTCCTATTTTATCTTTCTCATTCTGAGCTTTAACTTTATGAGGTGTAATCTCTACAACCATATTAAGCTTTTTATTTTCTCTGTCGCAAGTTATCGGCTTATACACCAAACCATATTCACGCCAGTATAGTCCCGGGTGATTGTCACCACTAAAAGCTCTATCTAATAGCGAAACGCTATACTCTCCTCTCGGAGCTATTTGAACTCTATCTCCATATTTATCTTTATCAAGGAACGACTCCGCCTTACGTTTAGATTCCTCATATCTTTCCTTATCTTTATTCTCCCTGAGAATACACCAAACATCTAGTTGCTGAGCCATTACCGTTTCTTTATCAGGCGGCATTACGATAAAACAACCGGAAAACATAACTCCGATCAAACCAAGCAAAAGTGCTTTAAACAAAATTTTCATACTTTCTCCTTTGTTTTAAAATTCTTTTTCGAAAAATAACAAAATTATTCATAGAATTCAAACCCGCCATATCAACTTTGAGCGTGATTATAAGGAGTTTAGTTGTCAAATTCTGTCAATTTACGGAGTGCTTTTAAAAAATCCATTAAATTTTAGTCGTATATCTTGAAATTTAATCAAATCAGCGTGATCACACAGCATCATGCGAGGCGAAACTCATTTGTCTCAATCCCCTAGATCGGGGAAATTCTAATCAAATGCTACCCAGCAGCAACAAGGGTATGCTACTCCTGCTCCACGTTTCAATCCCCTAAATCGGGGAAATTCTAATCAGATCCTTTTGCGGGTCAGCTTTACTACGGTATATTGCCTACGTTTCAATCCCCTAAATCGGGGAAATTCTAATCAGATCTGATGGTAAAGAACCGATAGCTGGCGTGTTATTTTAATGGTTTCAATCCCCTAAATCGGGGAAATTCTAATCAGATGAAACTAGAGGAGGTTCAACTTCCAAAGATAACGAGCGTAGAGGTTTCAATCCCCTAGATCGGGGAAATTCTAATCAAATTCCGGGCACAGGTAAATCGACATTAATCTTATCGCTTAGTTTCAATCCCCTAGATCTGGGAAATTCTAATCAAATCTGCTCCACAACAGCAGGGATATGCGCAACCTAAACCTGTTTCAATCCCCTAGATCGGGGAAATTCTAATCAAATGATTTCAACAGGCCATCGTCCCCAGTGGCGATTGGTTTGTTTCAATCCCCTAAATCGGGGAAATTCTAATCAAATACTGTTGCCGAAGGTAAAGAAGCAATTAGAAATTTTTGTTTCAATCCCCTAAATCAGGGAAATTCTAATCAAATGTGGCTTTGTTGTTTTAAAGCATCTCAGCGATTGCTGGGAGTTTCAATCCCCTAAATCGGGGAAATTCTAATCAGATTAACACAGATGGATACTATATCTGTTAGGCTCATAGACAGTTTCAATCCCCTAAATCGGGGAAATTCTAATCAAATATAGGTAAAACGGGAGAGCATAAAGAACGCGTAATGTGTTTCAATCCCCTAAATCGGGGAAATTCTAATCAAATTTTTTTGATGCCGACGATGAGCCAGATAGTGAGCGTTTCAATCCCCTAAATCGGGGAAATTCTAATCAAATCGCAAGTTCAATGTCAATGGCGAGAAACGTGAGGAGAGTTTCAATCCCCTAAATCGGGGAAATTCTAATCAAATAACGGCTCTTTATTGCAGGTATTTTACTTGCAGATAAAAAGTTTCAATCCCCTAAATCGGGGAAATTCTAATCAAATACGGCGGATATGCTCATAAATTTCCCGTTGCTTTTATTGGCGTTTCAATCCCCTAAATCGGGGAAATTCTAATCAAATAATGTCGTCGCCGACAACATATCAAGATTTGGGTATCCAACTTGGTGTTTCAATCCCCTAAATCGGGGAAATTCTAATCAAATCAACTTGGCGACAAAATAGACACTTGGGATGTAGAACGTTTCAATCCCCTAAATCGGGGAAATTCTAATCAAATTACGTTTTTTTAAAGGCAAAGAAGATAACAGATACCTACAAGTTTCAATCCCCTAAATCGGGGAAATTCTAATCAAATTCCGGTTTATGCTTACCTTGATTTAATGCAGCGCGTTGTTTCAATCCCCTAAATCGGGGAAATTCTAATCAAATAAATGGCGTACCAAAGCCGAATCCGTTAGTTGTGATGAATGTTTCAATCCCCTAAATCGGGGAAATTCTAATCAAATCTACGCACGCAGATTCCCGGTCGCCTTTGTTGGCGACAACGTGGTTTCAATCCCCTAAATCGGGGAAATTCTAATCAAATGCGGGTGCAATGTTTACCCACACCCTATCAACCGGTGAAGTTTCAATCCCCTAAATCGGGGAAATTCTAATCAAATTCAGAATATGGAGGCGTTGAGGTTAGATGAGAAAGTGAATGTTTCAATCCCCTAAATCGGGGAAATTCTAATCAAATCTTGACTTTCGAGTCAAGTCGGTAAATGGTGAGAAAACGTTTCAATCCCCTAAATCGGGGAAATTCTAATCAAATGGAGTCAAAGACCACATTGACCCGATTCTGACTCAAATCGTTTCAATCCCCTAAATCGGGGAAATTCTAATCAAATTGGGACCCTTCGATGTATTGGGTCTGGGTAAACAAACTTTATGTTTCAATCCCCTAAATCGGGGAAATTCTAGTCAAATTAATTCCGATATAGATAAAACCGATTCGTTAGTGAATTATGGTTTCAATCCCCTAAATCGGGGAAATTCTAATCAAATAGCCCAAAAACCGCATTAAAATTGACAATGAGTTTTTAAAGAACTATTTACGAGCGCCATTATATCACAAAACGCAAAAAAGTCCGAGAAAGGGGCGAAAAATTAATTTCAAATTTCAAGGTTTTTGCTTAGGACTGGCTTAAAAGTGCAAATTTAACGGCATTAGAGCAAGCACAAAAGTCCGAAAATCAAAAAGCAAAAATGAAATTTTAGAGCTTTTTCGAATTGCTACTAAATTCCGCAAACGTAAAAGGGCGTAGAAATGGGGCTTTATGGATAGGCGAAATGATGGAAGTCCGAGAAAGGGTTTTTGGCGCGAGCGAAATTTGAGCTTTGCGGAGATTTTCAAACTTAGTAAAATATTAAAGCACGCCAAAATCGGACTTTTAGAATTTGAAAAAGTCCGAAAATCAAATCCCTAAAAATGGGACTTAGACGTAGGTATCAGGAGAGCGAAATATCTCGCCTTCGCCTAGGCTCTCGCTTTTAGCCATACAAGTTTTGCAGATGCGGTAGAATAGCACTTTGTCGGTTTTAGGCTCGATTATGCGCGCGATGCGCTGTTTTAGCTCGGCATAAATCCGCTCGGAGACGTCTAGCTCAAATACTGAGTAGTTCGCCCGCAGCCCGTAGCTTTCTAATAAGGCGGCGAGTTTGTTGCGGCGCTTAGTTTTGCAAACGTCGTAGCAGATGATTAAATTCATTGAAATCTCCCGATGAAAGGCTTATATTTTTCGTTTTGGGTTACGGCGCGTTTTAGGGCGTAGGCTTGCTTATCTATGATATCCTGCGCTTTTAGCTTCTCGCCGCGATACTCGGTATAAGCGAAGAGCTTTTCGTTTACGTTTTTGGCGATATTTTGTCTGGTCGAAACGGACAGGAGCCCGTCTTTTATCTCAAAGGGCTCGTTTTTATTGACCATCGAGATTACGGCGCGATCGACGATGAAGGCGCGAAATTCCTCTATGAGATCAAAGGCGAGAGTGGGCTTTTGCTCATCAAGCGCGTGCAGATAGGATACATGCGGCGACAGACCTGCGGCGGCAATGGATTTTAAAATTTTTGAATAAAGGATCGCGTAGCCGTAGTTTAGAGCGGAATTTACGACGTCGGTAGCACCCTGCGTCACTCGCGCACTAAAGCCAAACTCGTAGTCGATCACCTTTGCGATAGCCTGCCAGTAGGCGGTTGCGGCGCTTCCTTCAAAGCCCATAAGCTCGCTTACGCTTGCGGCGTCTGGGACGCGAAGCTTTAAAATTTCTTGCATGCTCGCTATCTCTGAGCTTAAGCTTTTATGGTATTTACCTAGATATTTTAGATAGTTGATCTGATTTTTTAGCTTACCGATGATGAACTGCTGAGCGATACGGAGCGGTCTTTTGGTCTTTAGCAGCGAAATTTGCGAGGCGGCGGTTTTAGAGATGGCGGAATTTGCACTAATGAGCGTGGCGTAGCTGAGATTGGTCTTTTCGTCGATGAAATTTATGGAAATTTTCTTTTTGGCGCACTCTTTGATGACGGCGGAACTGAGTGAAATTTGCGCATTAATGATGATTTGCGAAATTTGATTTATAGGGAATTTATGCTTGATAACGCCTTTGTCTTTTAGGACGAATTTACCTTGAGACAAAGCTAAAAAATAAAACGGCGTCGTAATGTGGATGACGGAGCTTTGCGAGAAAGTTTTTAGATACTCTCTTTTCTTTGCCTCAAGCGCGTTTCGGACGGATTTTATGGCGGGGCGTTTGGCATTTTTATAGCAGCTTAGAATTTTGGCCTTTCTGGCTGTTTTGCCTAGCTCGTAGGGGAAGCTTAGATTGGTTAGGGCTTCGGCTAAAGTCCGCCTATCCGAGGTTTTTAGAAATCTGCGTATTAGGCTCGTTACGACTTCATCAAAATGCAGGTTAAATCTATCCTTTTGCGAGGACGAGAAAAGCTTAAGTGAGATAGCCTTTAGATGATATATGTAGGCGTTTAAATTTTCTACGCTTTCGCCTATCGCCTGCTTTTTGGCAGAGCTTACGAGCTTGGCTAGAATGCGCTTAAATTTTTCCTCGCCGATACTTAAATTTGTGCCTTTAAAGCTTACGCCAAGAAATGTAAATTCGCTATCTTTGCCGCGAATGGAGGTTTTGGCTTCGTTTAGAGATAAGCTTATGGTTTTTAAAAAATCTTTCAGGCGCGCGAGTCCCTTCTTGGCGGCTTCATATGAAACAAAAAACATAACGAAATCATCGGCGTATCTAACGAACTCAGTACTGCTTTGCTCTAAAAATTTATCCATTTGATTTAGGTAGATATTTGAAAGAAGCGGGCTTAGGACGTCGCCTTGATGAACGCCCTTTACGTGAGCGCGGTAATCAAAGCGCTCAAAAATTCCGTTTTTGATCCAAAGTTCGATGAGCCTAATGATACGAGCGTCGCAGATATTTGCGCGCAAAATTTCAAGCAATTTTTCGTGATCGATATTTTCAAAGAAATCTTTGATGTCGGTTTTGACGGCAAAGCTGAAAATTTTAAAAAAATCACGGGCGCGAAAAATGGCGTTAGCATAGGATTTACCGCTACGGTAGGCGTAAGAGCGGTTTGAAAAGCTTTTGTCAAAATAGCCTGAAAGCTCGCGAGTGAGGATATTTTGCGCAAATTTATCTTTTAGCGAGGGGATGGCAAGCTTACGCAGCTCGTCTTTGGTTTCTTTTGGAATAAATGCTCGTTTTAAGGGCTGAGGCGAATATGAAAGATTAAAAATTTCGCTCTTTAGCTCAGCATAAAATACGTCCGAACAAATATCTTCCGCGCTAAGTCCGTCAAGCCCCAAAGCGGTGCGCTTTAATCTTTTTAGCGCGTATTCAAAGGCGCCTGCGGTAAAAATATCCTCTAAACTTAGATCAAACATGACGCCTCCTTGTCATTGCATTTAGCTAGTAAATATCGAGCAAAACGCGCCGATACCGTAACCCACGGCAAAATTTGAATTCTGCGGTACAATTTAAATCCGCTCTGCCTTTATCTTGCCTAGTCCAAAAACCGTGCTTTTGCCGACCCCGGTAATTTGAGCGAGTTGCAAAAGCTTTACCGAGCGCTCATCAAGCCCGAAAACTCGCATCTGTCCGATCACGCCGCCAAATTGCATTTTGGTGTGCTGGCGGTTTGAGTAGCGATTGATGTCGTAAAAGTGCAAATCCTGCTCGAAGCGGCAGAATTTTACCTCGAATTTATCTATAGCCTTGCCCGTTATGTTCTCAAATCTCATAGCGATTTGGCGAATGAAGGACTTAAAGTCGATCTCGCGGCGGACGAGGACGTTTTTTTGCTTCATACGAAGCGGGGTAAGAAGCGAAATTTCATAATCGCCCGCAGCAAAATCGGGCGTGAAATTTAGCGGCCCAGGCTCATTTGAAAGCAGAAATTTAGGCTCTACGATTTCACCGTTTAGAGTAAAATTTGAAAATTTAAACTTGCGTCTGCTTACCTCAAGCCCGATTTCTTGCATATTTGCAATAGCAATAGCGACGTGAGGCAGGTAGCACGCGGCGTGCTCAAAAAGTAAAATTTTAAAATCAAAGCTCTTTTGATTAAGATTAATATCCAGCCTAAAATTTGGCGTATCGGATACATTTTCAAAAAATTCATTATACGCGCATTCGCGGGAGATGTCGCACTTCTCGCAGTTTGCACTTACGAAAGGACAACTCGCCTTTCTAAGAGCATATCCAAAAGCACCCCTGATCGCCGAGCCAATAAAAGGATGCGAGGGCTTTAAATCTATACCGCAAACGCCTAATTCTAAGTATTTAAGCATGGATAGCCTTTATAATATTTTGTGAAAATTATACTACAAAATGAGCTTTTGCGTTTTAAAGCGGGCAAAATATATTTATAATTATGAGCATTTAATGAGGAATTTAACACAGTAAAATTATTTAAAATTTGATCGTTTTAGGAATTTTGCTTGCAAAATAAATTTTATGCTTTTGCTAATTTTCATTTGGCTCTCTTTAACTTAAACCCATATAAAGAAAGAAGCAGTAAGTTGCGATGAGAACTATGCTCTTGAAAAGTAACGAGCGTAGCGAAGTTAAAAAATAAGTATATAATTCGTTTTCGAATTTCAGAAAAGAAATTTAGAGAAATTCTCAAGTATTTTACAGAGGATATAGAAGCATCAAAGATATCAAAATTTAACTAAGCGTAAATTTAATAGTGTGCTTATCAAATTCGGGTTAGTTTCTAGCCCAAATTTTAAAGTCAAATGTTGTGTGGTGCTGCATCGTTTTCGGTGGTCTACCGAAAAATTACAATTTAAAGTTAAAATTTAATAAGGTCGGACTTTCATCCGACCCAAGTATTAGAAAAAAAAAGGGGGGGGGAGCTAAAATATATAGACTGCGCCGAGTACGATAAACGCTCTTAAGCAAAAGCCGCCTATAAGCACGCCGTATTCGTTATAGACGCAGCTTTTTATCTCTTCATTGCCGCGAGCGCAGACGCTGCCGTCCGCGCCGACAGAGCAGCCGCGAAGCATAAATTTGCTTCCGCCTAGCAGCGGCAAAGCAAGCCCAAACACGACAAAGCCTATCCAAAACATCGGCGCAAGCGAGCCGCTGACTATCTTAGTTACGCTAGCCATGCCTGTAGCCTCACTTCTCACGCTCGCAAACAGCGCTAGCACCGCAACGATCTCAAGCACAACTAACGCGACGTGAAATTTATGCGCGCAGTGGCTTAGGCCGTGCCCGGCATTTAGCGTAGCGGCGGCATTTGCGCTAAGCCCCGTAGAGATCGCAGAGATCGTAAATAAAATCGGCAGCCACACGCTAGCCCAAAGCGGGATCGCCTTTACGACGTAAAGCAGTAGCCCCGTATATCCCATCACTCCAAGCGCCAAAATAGCTCCGAGCGTGAGCATCATATCGCAAATTTTACCGCTCTTTTTGATCTGCAAAAGCACCAAAACGCTGATTACGATAAAAAACGTAAGCAGGTATGTACCTATGCTCATCATCGAAACCGGGCGCGTGTAGAGCTGTAAAATTTTAAGAGGATTTATCGCGGCGCTCGGCGCCAAGTCAAACAGCAAAAGTGCGGTTCCTATTATCACCGTTACTGGCGCGAGCAGAAAGCCGAATTTATAAAACCTCTCGTTTAATGAACCCAAAAAGCCTTTATAAGCCAAAGCCGAGCACAAAAATGCCCCGGCGCCTAAACCGCCTAAAAATAGATAGATGACTATGAGCCATCCCCAAGTCGTCTGTACCATCGTCATTCCTTTAAATTTTTAAAAATTTCAGGATCTTTTAGCGCACTTTTCAGCGCATCCATCTCGCTATTTAAGTAGAGATTTAAAAAGCCCCCGAAGTTCTTCCAAACGTCTAAATTTGCATGCTCATTGCAACGAGCGGCAAATTTGCAAAACCACTGTGACGGATGAGCGGCGATAAATTCCGCCTTTTTACGCAGAATTTCGTTAAATTTAGCCTCATCCTCCGCTTTTAGCGCGCTAAAACTTAGAAAATAAAGATATTGCAGCTCGTACCCGATGAAATCGTCGGGAAATTTATCAAGCTGCGCATCCTCGAGTTTTAGCCCAGAGCTCTCGTAAAAGCTTCGCACCTGCATCGTCTTTGCCCCGAACATCGTTTGATAGTCGAAATACACCGACTCGTAAGGCTCGGCTTTGGGGCGCTTAGGACCTACGAAGAGCCTATTGAATTCGTAGCGAATTTCATCGATTAAGCTTGGCTCGCTTTTGCATTCGGCAAATTCGAGGATAAATTTATGCTCTTTGAGCTTAGGCGCAAAATCCTGCGTCAAATTTAAAAGCTCGTTCAAATTTTCACCGGTAAGAGGCACCAAAAATACTTGCCTCAAAAAGTCCTCGACGCAAAGGCTCTGCTTTAAATTACGCATCTTTTTTACCTTAGTGGATAAACTCATTGCGCTTCATGCGAGGATAGAAGCGAATGTTCGGCTTCGTAAAAAAGTGCTTGAAGCCAGGCATCTCTTTCTCCATCCCCGCACTATCGCTCACATCGCTATCAACTAGCTTTAGCACGTCGCAAGGGCAGCCCGCTACACACGCAGGCTCCTCGCCGCGCTCGAGCTTCTCGGCGCAGAGGTTGCACTTTTGCGCTTTGCCGTCTTTGCCTTTGGTTATCGATCCGTAAGGACAGGCGACTAAGCAATATCCGCAGCCGATGCATTTGTCGTGTAGCGGCTGAACTATGCCGTTTTCAAGCTTAATGTAAGCTCCCACGGGGCAGACGTCCATACATGCAGGCTCTTCGCAATGGTGGCACGAATGCGAGATGAAAATTTCTTTTTCAATCTCATCTTCATGGATGAGCATCATATCGACGTGGCGCCAGTTGATGTCGGGGTCTTGGTTATGATAGACCTGACATGAAATTTCACACGCCTTACAACCTATGCAAAAGTTGTAATCAAATAAAAATCCTTGTTTTCGTTTCATTTTATGCCTCCTGTTTTGCAGCTTTTTTTACTTCACAAAAGCTTGCAGTATAGGTCGATCCGTTACCCAAATCACTAACTCCATCCGAGCAAAGGATATTTGCTCCCGTGCGAGATTTGGTGACTTTAACCCAGATATTATTCCACGCATAGACGATGCCCGGCTGCATTATTAATTGAGAGGGGACATAATGTAACTGGTGTATATATGAAGAATT
>CAUUSU010000002.1:0-27825 GCA_963547835.1 uncultured Campylobacter sp. | reverse complement strand
TTCCGCAGATCAAAGCGCAAAATTTGGAGGTAAATTACCGCAGCAAAAAGGCGCTGGTTAGATTTACGAATGCCGTATTTGCCGGCAAGATCAAAAATTTTAAACCACAAAGAACGCCACAAAAAGAGGGCGAGCGGGTAAATTTGGTAGGGCAGATGCCGTATTTTGAGGCGGAGGCGGACGATCTTGGATTCGTGCGGGTAAGCAGCGGCGATGACGTGGCGATGGAGGCGGCGCAGCAGGTTAAATTTCTGCTTGGAAAAGGGGTCTGCGAAGACGATATCACCGTACTTTGCTGGAAAAACGACGATATAAATAAAATCTCAAATTTGCTGAGCGAGGCGGGCGTAAAAAGCGTGAGCGAGGGCGTGATGCCGTTACTAGCGAGCAAAAACGCGCGCGCAGTAGTGGAATACGCTAAATTTTGTCTATTCGGCGAGCGAATTTACAAGCTAAATACTGAGGCGATCCTGGACGTAAACGCCGTAAAACTAAGCGTAAATCCGCAAAAATCGGCTTTTGAGAGCCTGCACTATCTAGCGGGCAAGCTCGGCGTAGATATGAGCGACGCGGACGTTTTGCGGCTACTTGAGCTAGCGCAGCCGTATTCAAATTTGACCGAGTTTGTCTATAATCTTGATAGATTTGAAGCCAAAGCGAGCGCAAAAAGCGGCGAAGGCGTGAAAATAATGACCGTGCACAAGTCAAAGGGATTGGAGTTTGAAAACGTGATCGTGTGCGATAAAATGGGCGCCGGACGGCAGGGCGGCCCAAATTTCATCGCGGAATACGACGCGAGTGCGGGCTCCTGGCAGGTGCGACACAACGTCAAAAAACAGTGCATCGACGAGGATTTTGCAAGGCTAAAAGAAAAAGCGGCACGGCTCGAGCGCGAAGAGGATATGAACAAGCTTTACGTCGCGCTAACGCGGGCGATTGGCGGGCTAATCATCGTCAAAAAAACGGGCGCAAACGGCAGAAATCCGAGCTTTTTTGGGGCGTATGAGAGTAACGGCGAGGTTATAGAGTATCTTGATTTGGTTGATTTTAGCTTCGGCGAACCAACTACTAGCAAGGCGCGAAATTTGACGTCAGCGAGCAAATTTGAGCCTATAGAGCTAGTTCAAATTTCAAAGCAAATCGTAGATGAAATGCCCAAAGTCGAGGGCAAAAATCAAAAGGCGATTTATTTTGGGCTGGCGCTGCACTATCTGCTCGAGATGGTGGAAAAATTTGACGAGAGATCGCTAAAAACGGCGCAAATTTCGATGCGAAACGCGTTTCATAAATTTTTGAACGAGGGCGAGCTGGATGAAATTTACGCACGCGGGCTAAATTTGATAAACGAGTCTAAATTTAAGCAAATGACGCAGGCGAAGAGAGTGTTTAAAGAGCAGCCATTGCGCTTTGAGGGCGCGCTAAAGCAGCTTGACCTGCTCTGTTTGGACGAAACTGAAATCTGCGTGATCGACTATAAAACGAGCGATAAAAATATAGATGAAAATATCGCGCAGGTTGAGGAGTACAAAAAAATACTAGCTCAAATTTATCCGAATTTGAGCGTGAAGGCGGCGATATTTTATGCTTTGCGGGACGAAATTCGAAGCATTGATATTTAAATATAGCTTAAATTAAGCTATCTGTAAGGCGCATTTGAATACAATCACGACTTAAAATTATCTAAAGGGTAAGAAATGACGAAAATAACAAAACCAAACGAAGTGGAGCGCGAGTGGATCGTGCTTGACGCGGCAGGCAAGCGTTTTGGTAGATTGCTAACCGAAGTAGCTACGCTGCTTCGCGGCAAGCATAAACCAAATTTCACTCCGAATGTCGATTGCGGCGATTACGTTATCATAATCAACGCTTCTAAAGCTGAATTTACGGGCAACAATAAAGCCGAGCAAAAGCTTTATCATCGCCATTCGGGTTATTTCGGTAGCACGAAGAGCGAGAAATTCGGCGAGCTTTTGGCTGATAAACCCGAAAAACTGTTCAAGCTGGCCGTTCGCGGAATGCTTCCAAAAACAAAACTCGGCAGAGAGATGATAAAAAAACTAAAAGTTTACGCCGGCAGCGAGCATCCGCACACGGCTCAAATAGCTAAAAAAGAAGGAAAATAATCATGGCGAAAGTTTATGCAACCGGTAAAAGAAAAACTGCCGTAGCGAAAGTCTGGCTAAAACCGGGCAGCGGTAAAATTTTAGTAAACGGACTTGATCTAAACACTTGGCTTGGCGGGCACGAGGCTATCAAGCTAAAAGTGGTTCAGCCGCTACTTTTAACAAAGCAAGAGGGTTCTGTAGACGTAACCGCAACGACTCTAGGCGGCGGATATTCCGCTCAAGCTGAAGCGCTAAGACACGGCATTTCAAAAGCTTTAGCACTATTTGACGCCGACTTTAGGGCTACGTTAAAACCAAAAGGCTTGCTAACTCGCGATTCGCGCGTCGTAGAGCGTAAGAAATTCGGTAAGAGAAAAGCTAGAAGAAGCCCGCAGTTCTCTAAACGCTAATAGTTTTGAGAGCGGTGTAAATTTGAGGTGCATTGATATTTGCGGTTATTCTTTTATAAGCTTGTAAATATCGAATGTTAAAACGAAATTTATACTTTCTGTGTTATCATTGAAATATACATTTCACAAGTGAAAGGATTTTCTATGAGAAAGATTGCTATCGCTTTAGTTGCCGCAACGGCTCTTTTTGCCGCTGATTCGGCTTACAATTACGAATTAACTCCGACCATCGGCGGAGTCCACCCCGAGGGTAATCTTGGAATGAACGAGCAAGCCGCTATCGGGTTAAGAGTTGGCAGGAACCTTGAAAATTTCTTTATCGACCAAGTAGAGGCCGGTTTTAATTATGCTAATAAGGTGAGAGAATACGGAGTAAAAGGCAGAGCCGCCAGATATTTCGTTAATGCCATTAAAGATTTCGGTATTACCGAGAATTTTTCAATTTACGGGTTGTTAGGCACCGGTTATGAAGACGTTTCAAAGAGATTTATTAAAAATAAAGACGGTGGATTTGGCCAGTATGGTTTAGGTTTAAAATACAAAATTACCGACAATTTTGCGTTGCGTGCCGAAGCGGTAGACGCTATTAAATTTGATCATGCCGACCACAATGTATTTTATACCCTAGGTTTTGCAGTGGGATTTGGTGCTAAAAATGCTCCTGTAGTAGCTGAATCTCCAAAGATGCAAGAGCCTGCCGTAGTAAGCCTTGATGATGATAATGACGGCGTTTTGAACGATGTCGATCAATGCCCGAATACACCTGCGGGCGTAGTAGTCGATGAGACCGGATGCGAGAAGGTTATCTTTCTTAGAGATCTTGACGTAAATTTTGCATTCGATAGCTATAAAATAACTCCAAAATATCTTGAGGAGATCAAAAAAGTAGCTATGTTTATGGGTGAAAATCCGGGCTACCGCATAGTTCTAAGCGGACATACCGATAGCGTAGGAACAGAAGCTTATAATCAAAAATTATCCGAAAAAAGAGCAAACGCAGTCGCTAAAGCTCTTGAGGAGCTTGGCGTAAGCGCGGATAAGATCACCTCTATCGGCTATGGCGAGCTTAAGCCTATCGCTACAAATAAAACAAAAGAAGGACGCGCTGAAAATAGACGCGTTGAAGCTAGATTTAACAAATAATTAGTCTGGCTTGGTAGCAGGACGAGATTAAATTTGAACTTATTTGGTCGTTAATCTCGTCCGATTTTAAAATTTCATATTCTATCGCCATTTTGCTTATCGCCAAATGGCTGGTAATCAAAATCTCATATCAAAATTAGCCGTTTCTTCTAAACCCGACGAAATATTTTCAAATTTTTTCTAAATATCATAAAATGTTTCTTATGGCTTTCATAATCATAGTCGCGATCGTAAATTTGGGCGTCGAGACGTTTATGTTCGCTGCCGCTCTTGGCGCTACCGGACTTGCCGTAGGTATAGCGTTTAAAGATACTTTTTCAAACATCGGCGCAAGACTTTTTGATAATATTTTTTAGACCCCTTAAACAAAATATCATATCATGCAAAATGCGGTCAAAAAGATCAATATATTTAGCACTATTTTGCGTATGACCGATTACAAAACTATTATTATCCCAAACGGATGCATTATAAGTAGCAATATAATCAACTTCTCAAAAGAGGGTACCAGACGCGTCGAACTCGTATTTTCCATAAAGTATAAAGATGATTAAAGCTGGCAAAAGAGATTATTTTAGCTTAGCCACTGAAAACAAAAAGATACCAAAAGAGTCAAGCGGCGTTGGATACATAGGTGAAAGTAGCGTAAATTTGACCGTTAGATTTTGGTGCGTGAGCGGCGTTTTTGGTATGTTACTCTATGCTAGAGGGCGCGAAGCGCAAATTTGGCGCCAGGAGGTATCTGTTGCCGTCGTCAATCTAGCATCACTTATCACGACAAGTAGCTTGTCGATCGGATTATTTTTATTTTTCAAATCTTGTTTAGTTTTTTTAAAACCGTAAAGCTAAATTTGGCGGTAAATTAGCTTAAATTTTTATGTTTTCAAAAGGAATAAAAGTTGGATAAATTTGAAACCTAATAAAAAGCGCAAAAACGTGCTTAAGGCAAAATTTAAAATACAAAAAGTAAAATCAAAGTTTATTAAAACGTAAATTCGGCGCGAAAATGCCGTCAAATTTACGGTATCAAAATCAAAAACGAAAGAAGTAAAATGAAAAAAACCATACTTTTTGATCTCGACGGCACGCTCATCGACTCGACGCCCGCGATCTTTGACGGATTTGGCGCAGCGTTTCGCGCTCACGGCGAGCCTGCTCCGAAGCCTGAAGCGGTCAAGGCTCTAGTCGGTCATCCGCTTGACGTTATGTTTGCGGGGCTTGGCGCGCCGACGCAGCTTGTATCTGATTATATCGCCGCGTATAAGGCGCGATACGAGCAGGTTTTTTTGGAGCAAACATCTCTGCTTGAAGGTGCGGCGGGTGCGTTGGCGCTTGCTGGCGAGGTCGCGGACGTGGGCGTCGTGACGACGAAAACATCGAAGTTTTCGGTCATTTTGCTTGAGCACTTGGGCGTTATGAAATTTATCAAAACCGTGATCGGCAGAGACGACGTCGTAAATCCAAAGCCCGATCCTGAGCCCATAAAGACGGCTCTTGAGCGTCTTGGTAAAACGAGCGCGCAAGATAGGGTGAGTGCCTTTATGATCGGCGATACGACGATAGATCTGGAAGCGGCGAAGCACGCGGGGATCGCCGGAGTCGGGCTGGTTTGCGGCTACGGCAAGGAAGCTGATTTGCGCGAGTATTCAAGTCTTATCTTTGCAAATGCATTTGATGCCGTCAAATTTATCGCAGGGAGCGAGCGTCGCGGTATGTAGATTTTACCTCAAATCGTCAAAGTAGTAGATTGGCGATTTGCTCCGGCATAAATTCGAAATTTTATTTTGGATCGTTACGCAATCCGCTCATAACCGCAAATTTAAATTTGAGCCAAACGCTGGAGGCACTCTTCTTGATGATTTGGCTCAAATTTGACGGATTTGAGCCTGGTTGGTTTAAGTTGTATTTGTATCTATGGACTAAATTTATGACTGATTTGATTGGATAATTTAAAATTTTGATTGCCTTTTATTTGCCGACTTGCAAAGCCTTGATGCTTGATTAAAAGGTTGCTAGCATCGCATTTGCTTGGCTTGGTTGGACCAAAAACCTATACTTGTTGATATCGCGTTTTAGTTTGGCATTTGCCAAAATGGGAAGCGGATTACGGTTAAGCCATTGCTATAAAAAGAGTTAAAAACGCGATTCTCGGTAAATTTAATATAGCATAAATTTAACCTGCCTTCAGGCTTAGGGTTGTATTTTGATGCGCACGCTATATCTATCTCAAGGGCAAAATTTACTTACAAATTTTATACCCTATGCCGGAGAAATTTTCGATCATATCGTTTTCGGTTTTTAGCCTGATCTTTTTTACCACCATTCGCAGCGCCTCGCTACTCATCGGCTTTTCGCCCCAGACGAAATTCTCGATCGTCTCGTAATTTACGATCTTATCTAGGTTGCTGGCGAGTAAGAAAAAGAGCTTGGCCTCGATCTTCGTCAGACCGATCGGCGCGCCGTTTTTATACAGGCTCTTGTCTAAAAGGTCGTATTCATAAAGCCCTTTTATGCGAATTTTATTCTCAAATAAGCTCTTAGTCGCCATCAGGATCGTAGTTTGCAGCTCCTCGATCTTAAAGGGCTTTCGCAGGTAGTTGTATGCGCCAAGCTCGATTGAGGCGAGCATATTTTCGCTCGTATCATAGGAGGTGATGATGATGGATGCGACGTGCGGAGCGCGCTTTTTGATCTCATCGAGCATCTCAAGCCCGTTAAGGCTCGGTAAATTTATATCGGTCACGACGATGTCGAACTCGCCTTTAAAAAATTTCTCAAACCCCTCGATGCCGTCGCTTGCGGTTTGGATATTTTTGCAATAAATTTGAAGCGACTGCGCGATAGCAAGCCTCGTGTTCTCGTCGTCCTCTACGAGCAAGACGGAGATATTTCCGAGCTTTTTTAAAATATTTTCATTTATCATTTTCCACCTTTACGGCTATTTTTAGCATAAATATCGTCGGATTTTTGAAATTTACCACGCTCAGATCGCCGCCGCATTTTTTGTTTGCGATGAGCTTTGAGACGTAAAGCCCGAGCCCGCTGCTGCCCTTCGTGCTGCAAAAAGGGGTAAAAATTTTATCTCTTTGCACGTCTATGCCGTCTGCGTTGTCGATGACCCTGATGAGGAAGTGCGTGGCGTCGCGTTTAATATTTACGACGATCCTGCCTCGTTTTTGATTTTTTGCATTTTGCAGCGCCTGCTTGGAATTTTGGATCAGGCAGGCGATGATCTGCTTAAACTCGTTGGCGTAGTTTTCGCAAAACGGGCTCACGCCCCTTGCCACGCTTACTTTTATATCGACCGTGCGCTTGCTGGGGAAGAGCACGCAGATCGTATCGCGGATCGCGTCGCATATATTAAAATTCTGAACCCTGCTCTCTATCTTGTAAAAATTTTTAAACGTATCCATCGTCTTGCTCATATAATCGATATTGGCTAGCGATCTGTTGATGTTGTCGTAAAAAATTTCATCGCTCAGCTTGCCCGTCTTTTTAAACTGCACCAGATTGCCCAAAAAAATTCCGAGCGAGTTAAGCGGCTGTATCCACTGGTGCGAGAGCGCGGCGATCATCTGACCGAGCTCGGCCATCTTCGTCTGCTGAAACAGAAGTATCTCATACTCCCTTTTCGTCTGCTCAAGCAGCCTGGTTTGGCGATCGAGCCTTTTGTTATAAAAATACGCAAGGATCAAAAACAAAAATATGCTTACCATGTAGATCGTTAAATTTACGATGAACTGCTCGTTGATCTTGTTGTAGATGTTCTTTTTAAGCGTCTTGGCTACTAAGACGAGCTTTGAGCCCTCAAGCGGCCTAAAAGTAAAGATCGCATCGTCCGTCTCATAGCCTTGCGTTTTATTTAGATCCAAATTTTCTATGTTAAATTTTATCTTAGATAGCTCGACGCTTTCGATCGGGTGCAGCAGCACGTTTAGGCTCTCGTCGATCAAAAACAGATACCCGTTTTCGATCCGCAGATCTAAAATTTCAGTTTTGATGTCGCTAAAGGATATTACGCCGCACAGCACGCCTTTTAGAACCTCATCCTGCTTGATACTGCTGCATATCGAGATGACGGGTACCTTAAGCCCCACATCCGAATAGGGCTTAGTGATATAAATTTTATCCTCTTTTACCGTGTTGATATACCACGGACGAAGCACGGGAGAGTAGTTTTGCGGCCTGTTAAACAGCCTGCTTGAGACGGTTATGTTGTTTTCGTATCCTGCATAAACGCTTGAAAAATTTGCGATCTCTTGGCTTTTGTCTAAGATGTCGGTTATGATCTGCTCGTCTTTTGCAGAGTCGTATTTGGATATGAGCTCGTTTACGGCGCGCAGGCTCGATTTTTTGTTTTCGAGCCATTTTTCTATACGCTCGCTCGAGCTTTTTAGGATGCTTAACTGCTCGCGCACTAAAATTTCTCTTACGAACGAGCGGTTAAGCATATAATTTCCCGCCATCAAGGCAAGAAAGATGAAAGAGAATATTGCAAAAATATTATTTTTATAAACATTCTCTTTCACAAGGCGTCTCCGTTTTTCTATTTTTTCGGCTCGTCCTTTTTGGGTTCATCGTCCCAGTTGCCCACCGGCGGATTTTTGATCTCGTAAAGGATTTTGCCTAAATTTTTATGCCCTACCGTTTTATGGCAGCTAACGCAGCTTAGTTTATCCTTTTTGTCTTTAAAATCCGCGTAAATTTTATGCATATCGTTTATGTTTGCATTGGTGGAATTTACGTCTAAAATTCTTTCATGACAGCTTATGCAGCCGCTGTCATAGACGAATTTCGTTCGGTTTTGCCTATGCGCTTGCCAGTCCATCTTATCCGCGTCGTTAAACATCATATGCGTAACCTCGTTAAAGCCGTTTAGCCCCTTTTGAAACACGTACGAGATGTAGCTGTCGTGCGGTAGGTGGCAGTCCACGCATTTTACCTTTACCCCCTTGCGGTTCGCGCCGCCGTGCTTATCTCCGTGATACGCCTGCACCATAGGATCCATCCACTCGTGGCAAAGGGTGCAAAATTTATCGTCGCCGGTCGAGTGCACAAGCGCATTGCCGCCGAAAAATATAACGAAAGCGAAAACGCAAAATAGACAAAATTTTATAAATATTTTTTTCATAACGCTTCCTTTCTTACGGCACCAATATTTTTTTCATCGAGTCTTGCGAATGGCACATCACGCAGTAGTTCTGCGACGGCTTGTGCGAGCGGTGGCAGAGGTTGCAGTCCATTTTCGGATAGTGCGGGCTTGCGTGGACGTTGTCGTCATAGCCCAGATGTCCGCTGCGCTCGGCTAGCGCATCATAGCTTTTATGACAGCTTAGGCATTCATCCGCGCTTAGAGCCTTATAGTCCTTCGGATCGGCTTCTTTATGGCAGTTTTTGCAGTCAAAGCCGAGTTTGTCGTGATGAGATTTGATCGGATAGTTTTGTTTGTTAAATTTACCCGCGTCCGCAAGCGCGCCGTCTGCGCTAAATGCCACGCAAAGAGCGAAACAGGCGATCGCTAAAATTTTTAAAATTTTTAGCATTTTCTCTCCTTTTTAGCTAAATTTGCGGCATTTGCGCCCGCTATCCTGCCGAATACCAAGCAATCAGGTATCGCGCAGCTTCCAAGACGGCTCGCTCCGTGCGGTCCGCCCACCGCTTCGCCCGCGGCGAAAAGCCCCTCTATCGGCTTGCCGTTCGTGTCATAAACCCTCGCTTCAACGTCGATTTTGACGCCGCCCATCGTGTGATGCACCTTCGGCAGCGCCCGCCACGCGTAAAACGGCGGTTTAGTAAGATCCGGAACTATGCCTTTAAATTTAAAAAACGGCTTGTTAAATTCCTCGTCCTTGCCCGCGTGCGCGTATCTCGTGTAATCATCGATCGTCTTTTTAAGGCCTTCGTACGGGATGTCGTAGTGCGCGGCGAGCTCTTTGATCGTGTCAAAAACCTTAATGACGTTTTTGTGGATGCCGCGATAAACGTTTGCCTTCGTCGTGCCCTGCGCGCCGACGCTATCGCAGATAACTATCGGATGAGTGAGGCTGCCGTCGGGGTTTTTGTGGATCTTTAAGATCGCGTCGGAGCGGATTTTACGGTCGGCTAGCTCGTTTATAAACCTCTTGCCCGTGCGCGCATCGACCATCACGCCGTAGCTAAACGCAGGTATCGCAAACACCGGCGCTATACCGAATCCCTTCTCGTCGGGACTACCCCAAGGCCCTAGCTGTATCCACTCCAAATCGCGCGTCGCAACGCCGTTTGCCATCATCATCTTTAGCGCGTATGCGGTCGCTCCGTAGTGGTTGGTGCAGTCAAGATCGGGCGTTAGCGTAGGATCAATGGTTTGTCTAAATTTCACGTCGTACGAAAAGCCGCCCGTAGCCATGACGATGCCGCCGTTGATCTTATAAAATTTCACCGTGCCGCTTTTGTTGTCCGCTTCGTCTTTAAGCGGATCGAAGATGAAATCGTAATTCTCCCTCACCTTCGCGCCGATTATCTTGCCGCTCTCATCGCGAATCAGATCGTCTAAGATCACGCGCGTGCGAATGGTCGCGCCGTGGCTCATCGCGTACTCTTGCAGCGGGATGGTGATCTTGCCGCCGGAGTTTATCTCGGGCCAGATAGTGCGCGGCACCGAGTGTCCGCCGAACTGCCCCAAAGCGTCGCGGTAATAAACGCCCTTTTTAAGCGACCACTCATAAGCGTCGTTGCCGTTTTTGGCGATCGTTTCGATGAGCTCTGTTTGGTTTAAATTTAGCCCCGCTTTGAGGATGTCCTTCATATATAGCTCATATGAATCCTCGATGCCGCGCGCTTTTTGAAAGCTGGAATTTACCACTGCGATCGCGCCGCCGTTGATGGCAGAGTTTCCGCCGAGCACGGGCATCTTGTCGATCATCAGCGTTTTTGCGCCTTCATCTAGCGCTTGACACGTCGCAGCCGAGCCCGCAAAGCCCGAGCCCACGACGAGCACATCCCACTCTTCGTCCCATTTCACGTCGCTCGCGCCTATCTGCGCGTTCGCAAACGCAGGAGCGACGGCGGCCATGCACAGGCCGCCTAAAAATTTTCTTCTACTATTCATTTTTTACCTTTAAATTTTAAAAACTATAACTTAGCCCGGCGCCGATTTGAGTGAAAGCCGGGTATCCCGGCTGCGCTTTAAAGACTTGATCGTAAGCTATAAACGCTTTTAAGTTTTTCATCAAAGGATAGCTCGCCCACATGCTAAGCTCGTGCTGTCTGTAGTTCGTATCGTCGCCGCCTTTAAGCTTATATCCGGTCGTGCCGGCAAGCGCAGTCAAATTTAGCTTTTCTATCTGGGTATCTAGCATGGCGTAAAATGTCTTCGCGTCTCGCTCATACATCACGTCGCCCTCTTCAAACGGTACGATGTGATCGCCGGTTAAATTTAAACTACCCCAGCCGATAGCCTTGCCTGATTTGGCGTAGCCAAGAGTAAGCTTGTGATCTTGAAATTTGGCGTATGCCGTAGCCTCAAACATCTTGCCGTCGTCTTTTATCTTCTTCTCGTCGCTTTGCGCATAGTGGATCATACCGCCCACGCTCCAATCGTCATTTATGGCACAGTCATACATCGCTTTGCTACCTACGCCCGTAAAGACGTCGTTTGCATGCAAAATGTAAGCTTTAGCGCTAAATCCGCCGTCGAATTTATATGTAGCGCCCACGTTAAAGACGCCTCCGTTTTTTTTGTTTCTAGATTTAAAGCCCCACATCTCTTTATATGACGCCCTTCCTTGCGCACGCATCCAAAGCGCATCGAGCGTCAAATTTGAAACGGAGTTGTTCGTGATGCGCACGCCGTCGTTAAACCTACCTATCCAGTCGGTTATCATCTCTTGACGACCGATCTTAACGGAGGTGTCATAAGCGTTCCATTCAAGATAAAGCGTCGAAAGCAATACGCGGTCATGCTCGTAGATCCTCTCTGTAGAGTCGCCCGTGCCGTGCAGCGTGCGGAAATTTTTGTGCCTCTCGTATAGCGGCGCGGCGCCTCTAAAACCGGTCACGAGCCTAAAATTTTTATAAAAATCGGTTTCGTAACCAAGACCTATAGAGCCTACGATATAGGAGGTGTTGGCGTAGTAGGTTGATTTTTGCCCTTTATTGATATGGCGGCTTTCGGACCAGGCCGTGATATCGCCGCTAAATTTTCCATTTTTAAACGCATCCTCTAAACTTTCGCTACCGGCAACTGCGACAGATGCAAGCGCTGCGATTAAAATCAAGCTTTTTTTCATCGCCATATCCTTATTTATACTCTTTTAAAAATTTCGCGGAATTTCTAAAATCACCCGTCAAAGGTCGGTCGGTATCCATAAATTTCACGACTTTTCTATACTCGTCGTAGAGCTTTTTGGTCTGCGCGGAGAGCTTTAGGTTCGGGTTTTGCTGCATTCTTAGATCGATCGCTTGCGCGGCGTGGATGAGCTCCATGCCCAAAATCGAGTAGAAATTTTCGATCTGCTTGGAAAATTTCTGCATCACAAAAGGCGCATTGGTCGCGACGTCCTCAATATTGCCCGCTACAGGGACGTAATCAAGCGACGCAGGATTTGCCAAAAACTCGTTCTCGCCCGCAAGCGCTACGAAAGGCTTTTGCATCGCGCCGAATGCATGCACGGTCTTGTCGGTGCCTAAAAAGCGGCTTAGATGCGTGAAGTTATCATCTGATAGCTTGATCGTGCGAAGCGACGAGGCCTTTGAATTGTGCGCGAGCACGATGGATGCTTTTTCAAATTCTATCACCCACAAAAGCGGCTCGAAATTTGATGTAGGCACGACGGCGCCGCCTTTGGTAAAGAGCTTGCTTTCTTGAAATTTCGCACCCGCAGGCTGCTTGCCGATGAAAATTCCGGGATTATCGTCGGAGGAGTTGAGCTGGATTTTCATCAAGCTTTCAAGGCTCTGTATGGACGAGCTCATCGCGGCGAAGAAATACGACGCGTCGCGGTAGCTGAGCGGATCTTGCAACGCTCTAGCATCGTCCTTATCCCATAGATAGCTGTCTTTTAAAATTTCTCTTATCTGCTTTGCGGTGGCCTCAAACTGCGGAAACGGCCTTAGGCTCGCAGCCTCGCTCGAAAACGGAGCGACGTTGCCGTTTAGCGCCTCAAGACTAAGGGCGAAGACGAGCTTAGACATCTTATCTGCATGCTTCAAATCCTCCAGCGCAAGGCTCGCAAGCGCCGCAGAATAGGCGTTTGAGCTTAAAATCGAAGGCTATCCTTGCCAAACGGCGAGAGCGGCTTGAGCCCCGCTTTTTTCAGCGCCTGCGCGGCAGCCATCTTTTCGCCTTTGTAATACACCTCGCCCTCTCCGAGCATCGCAAGCCCTACGTGGCCTAAAATCGTGATGTCCGCTTCGCCCATGGAGCCCACGCTAGGCATTACGGGGATGATGTCTTGATTTAAGAATTCTTTGTATAAGCTTATCACCTCCTCCTGCACGCCCGCGCCCGCAAATAGCATGTTGTTTAGCCTCGTCGCAAGCACCGCGCGAGCCGTTTTTAGCGGCATGTCCTCACCGACGCCGCCGCAGTGTGCGTGGATGAGCCCGATGTTAAATTTCGTAGAAGCCTCGATCACCTCTGCGTCTAAATTCCCCTTCGCATCGACGAAGCTTCGGTCTTTATTAAGCCCCACGCCCACGGTAAGCCCGTAGATTTTCTGCCCGTCTTTAGCGGCGCTTAGTAAAATTTCGTGCGCCTTTTTGACCTTTTGCATAGCTTTTTTGCTGATATCAACTTTTGCTCCGTTTGAAATATACGCGATATCTTTGGATGTTAAATTTTCACCATCAAGCGTAATGCTTGCATTTAGGCTTAATGCCAACGCCGCTACAACAGATAAATTTCTGACGATATTCATCGTTTCCTCCTAAAATAAAGTTTTACCGTAATATTAAATAAATATAATTTCTAAATAGTAATTTTTTAGTAAAATTTATATTTTATGTGTTGTTGCATTGGAGTTTTAGTTAAATTTAAGAATTTTAACTATGCCTAATGTTGATAAAATGAATTGGTTGTTTAGTATAAAATTAAGATTTAATTTGGCGCATATTTTTGCGGCTTTTTGTGTTCAAAAACAAGATGAATTCCGGCAAAGATAAATAGTAGGTAAAATTAGGATTATTTGTTTTTATTTCTTTTTTCAAAATACTCAAACGCATCGATTATGTCAAGATAAACGCCGTCAAAACCCGCGTCGAGAATCTTTTTTTGGTACGACCCGTCGTTGCCCGTAATTATTTTTTGCCAATCCGGGTCCCAATATTTGACAACATAATTTCCTTTCCAGTGCGGGTTTTCCTCTGCTAGCCAGCCAGGCTTCCCCTCTTTCCAGCCGCTGTTCCAATAATACCGATAATCCTCCGCCTCCCCTATGCTCATATAGCAGATCACAAGCCGCTTTCCGCCGTTGCGTTTTGTTTTAAGTTCCCGTATTTCAGCTGAAGTGTAGGCTTTTTCGAAGTGAAATAAATCCATTATTATTACATCGTAATCCGTATTTTTGAGCGTATCGATGAACTGCCGTTTTGTAGAAAATTTTTCACTGTTAATCAAATACAAAAAGTTTTCGGCGTCCAAAACCGTTTTTATATCGTTGCCGTTTACGTTATACGGAACATTTGGATACTTCGGAATGGCGGTCAGGTTGCGTTTACCCGCAGCAAAAGAAAGAAAACCGTTTTCTTGATTGCGCCGGTACGAGGCGTCCACATAGCTCACGGCGGAACAATAATCCGTAACGAGCACCCGCACGCCGTTTTGCGCGTAGAGGTGGCAGAGTTTAAGCATGTATTCGCTTGCGTCGGCGGGAGTGGGCTCGTCGTCGCCCGAGTAGCCGTAAAACAGCGACTCGGCGCCCACGGCCGAGACCTCGCGTAGGTAGCCTTGCTGCAGCTCGCCGCTAGCTGAGCCGTCCTCGGTAATGAGCTCAAGGCCGTTTTGCGGGATGACGATGAAATTTTTATCAAATTTTTTGCCGTATTGCGAGATAGCGATGACGAAGCGACGCATCTCCTCGCGGTAGTCTATCGCGGGTTTTGCTTCGCCTGCGCGATTTTCATTCGTGCTATTTTCAATCGCCGCGGCGCAAAGGCATAAGACGAAAAATGCGGCTAGCGCGGATAAAATTTTATGCATACGCCTGCCTCCTTGTTATAAATTTAGCGGTTAAATTTTAGCAAATTTTTAAAATCAACCGTCAAATATTTTTTGATTTTAACTAAAATTTATGGCTTTTGATTATTAAATTTTAGCCTTTTTGAAAATGTAAAGCGGCGGATTAATAAGATATTTTGGAAATTAGCTCTATAATAAAAGATTTTTAAAAAGATGTAAAGAAAATTTAAGGCGGAAAAATGGCTAAAATAATGAAAACTATGGACGGAAACGAGGCTGCGGCATATGCATCTTACGCATTTACCGAGGTCGCGGGCATATACCCGATCACTCCTAGCTCGCCGATGGCCGATTATACCGATATGTGGGCGGCTCAGGGCAAGAAAAATTTATTCGGTATGCCCGTTAAGGTCGTCGAAATGCAAAGTGAAGGCGGGGCTGCGGGTACCGTGCACGGCTCGCTGCAAGTAGGCGCCCTAACTACGACCTACACGGCTTCGCAGGGGCTTTTGCTAAAAATCCCGAATATGTATAAAATCGCAGGTCAGCTGCTACCCGGCGTCATCCACGTGAGCGCGCGCTCTCTAGCGGCCCAAGCTCTTTCTATCTTTGGCGATCATCAAGACATCTACGCCTGTCGGCAAACGGGATTTGCGATGCTAGCAAGCGGCTCGGTGCAAGAGGTCATGGATATCGCGGGCGTCGCGCATCTAGCGGCGATCAAGGGTCGCGTGCCGTTTTTGCACTTTTTCGACGGATTTCGCACGAGCCACGAGATACAAAAGGTCGAGGTGCTAGACTACGAGCACTTTGACAGGCTGCTAGACCGCGAGGCCGTGCGTAAATTTAGAGACGAGGCGCTAAGCCCGGAGAGCCCGAAAACTCGCGGCACGGCGCAAAATGACGACATTTACTTCCAGACGCGCGAGCTAGCTAACCGCTACTACGACGCAGTGCCGGATATCGTGGCGGAGTATCTAAAAGAAATTTCAAAAATCACGGGACGCGATTATAAGCCGTTTAACTACTACGGCGATCCGCAGGCTACTCGCGTCGTGGTCGCGATGGGCTCTGTCACGCAGACTCTCGAAGAAGTCGTCGATCATCTGCGCGCAAAGGGTGAAAAAGTAGGCGTGATAAAAGTGCATCTATACCGTCCGTTTAGTCTAAAATACCTCTTTGACGTGATGCCTGAAACGGTAGAAAAGATCGCCGTACTAGACCGCACCAAAGAGCCCGGAAGCCTCGGCGAGCCGCTATATCTGGACGTCAAGGCGGCGTTTTACGGACGCAAAAATCAGCCCGTGATCGTGGGCGGTCGCTACGGCCTAAGCTCAAAGGATGTGGGTCCGGCGCAGATGCTAGCCGTCTTTGAAAACTTAAATTTAGAGGGGCCTAAAAACGGCTTTACCGTCGGTATCGAGGACGACGTGACCTTCACCTCGCTAAAAGTCGGCGAGAAAATTTCGCTAAGCGACGCAAGCGTAAAAGAGTGCCTATTTTATGGACTCGGCGCGGACGGTACCGTGGGGGCGAATAAAAACTCCATCAAAATCATCGGCGATAAAACCGAGCTTTACGCGCAGGCGTATTTTGCCTACGACAGCAAAAAATCCGGCGGCTACACGCGCTCGCATCTGCGTTTCGGCAAAAACCCGATCCGCTCAACCTATCTCGTCTCAAATCCGCACTTCGTAGCCTGCTCGGTTGCGGCGTATCTTGAGATTTACGACGTCATAGACGGTATCCGCGAGGGCGGGACGTTCCTGCTAAACTCGATCTGGGACGCCGAGCAGACGGTCGCTAAACTGCCGAATAAAGTAAAGAAAATTTTGGCCGCTAAAAAGGTAAATTTCTACATCATCAACGCCACTAAGCTAGCTCGCGAGATCGGGCTAAAAAACCGCACGAACACCATCATGCAGTCGGCGTTTTTTAAGCTAGCTGACATCATCCCGTTTGCCGACGCGCAAAAATATATGAAAGAGTACGCGCACAAAGCCTACGCCAAAAAGGGCGAAGCGATCGTGGAGATGAACTACAAGGCTATCGATATGGGCGCGGACGGACTAGTTAAGGTTGCGGTCGACCCTAGCTGGGCAAATTTGACGGATGACGCCGCTAACGAGGAAAAATACGTCGGCGACGAATTTATAGAAAAAATCGTTAAGCCTATCAACGCCGCTAGGGGCGATAGCCTGCCTGTTTCGGCCTTTGTGGGCTATGAGGACGGACACTTTAAATCAGGCACCACAGCCTACGAAAAACGCGGCATCGGCGTAATGGTACCGAAGTGGATCGAGGAAAATTGTATCCAGTGTAACCAGTGCGCCTTCGTCTGCCCGCACGCGGTCATCAGGCCGTTTCTTATCGATGAAAACGAGCTAGCCGCCGCTCCGCAAACGGTGCAAGATCACGTCCTAGACGCCAAAGGCAAAGAGGTAAAAGGGCTAAAATATAAAATTCAAGTGAGCCCGCTAGACTGCACCGGCTGCGAACTGTGCGCTCAAAACTGCCCGAGCAAGGAAAAATCACTCGTCATGGTGCCTCTTGCCGAGGAGATGGAGAAAAACGAGCAGGAAAACGCTGATTATTTATTTAAAAAAGTAACCTGCAAAGACGACCTGATGAGCAAAGAAAGTGTCAAGGGTGTGGGATTTGCGCAGCCGCTATTTGAGTTTCACGGCGCGTGCCCGGGTTGCGGTGAGACGCCTTATCTAGGGCTTGTAACGAGACTGTTTGGCGACCGTATGATAGTGGCAAACGCCACCGGATGCAGCTCGATCTACGGCGGTAGCGCGCCTTCTACGCCTTATACGACGAACAAAGAGGGCAAAGGCGTAGCGTGGGCAAACTCGCTGTTTGAGGATAACGCGGAGTTTGGTATGGGTATGAACGTCGCGGTCGAGACCCTGCGCCACCGTATCGAGGACGTGATGCTACGCACTAAAGACGCCGCGCCAAATGCCCTAGCCGCGCTATACTCCGACTGGATCGCGCACAAAAACGACGGCGAGAAAACGACGCAAATCGCTAAAATTTTGACCCCTCTTTTGGAGCAAAATTTAAGCGTCCCCGGCGTAAAAGAAATTTTAGAGCTAAAAAGATACCTCGTTAAAAAATCCCAGTGGATCATCGGCGGCGACGGCTGGGCCTACGATATCGGCTTTGGCGGGCTTGATCACGTGCTAGCTAGTGGCGAGAACGTAAACGTACTGGTGCTAGATACCGAGGTCTACTCAAACACTGGCGGCCAAAGCTCAAAATCCAGCCGCGCGGGCTCGATAGCGCAGTTTACCGCTAGCGGCAAGCCGATGCAGAAAAAGGATCTGGGCTACATCGCGATGACCTACGGAAATATCTTCGTCGCGCAGATCAACTCAAACGCGAGCCAAGCAAACACGATAAAAGCCATCGCCGCAGCTGAGGCCTACGACGGTCCGAGCCTCGTGATCGCGTATTCGCCGTGTATCGCGCACGGTATCAAGGGCGGTATGGCGCTCTCGGGCGATCAAGGCGAGTTAGCGACTAAATGCGGCTACTGGCCGACCTACGTCTACGACCCGCGCCTAATCAAAGAGGGCAAAAATCCGCTCAAAATGACCTCAAAAGAGCCCGACTGGTCGCTTTACGAGGAGTTTTTGCTAAACGAGGTTCGCTATAACTCGCTTAAGAAAACCAACCCTGAGCACGCGGACGAGCTGCTGGCTAAAAACAAGGCCGACGCGCAAAGACGCTACCGCCAGCTAAAACGCCTAAGCTTGGCTGATTTTAGCGATGAGGTCGAGGCTAGCGCGGAGACTGCCGAAAGTGCCGAATAGGGCGCAAATTTCTCTCGTCCGAATTTGACGGGCGGGAGAAACTGCCTTTAAATTTAATAAAATTCGGCATATGAGATTTTATTTTGCGCCCTTAAATTTAGTCGCCAATTAACGACCAAATTTGTTTTTTTCCCGAAATTCTAATAAATTTCGCGAGTTACTTTGAGCGGCGAAATTTGAGCCGCTTTGATTAAAATTTATACCCAAATTCATATAATCTAAGGAGCGAAAATGGCGGATAAATTTGGCGGCACTAGTTTTAAAAACATTTAAAAGGCGCGCGATGAGCGAGACGCAAACCCATCCTTTTAAACCTATTTTCGATAAAAACTCTAAAATTTTGATCTTAGGCTCCTTTCCCTCCGTCGTTTCTCGTAAATTTGGCTTTTATTACGCAAATCCGCAAAATCGCTTCTGGCGGGTGCTAGCTCAAATTTTAAACACGCCGCCGCCTGCGAGCACGGAGGAAAAGATAAAATTCCTCCTAGCTCACCGCATCGCCATCTACGACGCTGCGATCTGCTGCGAGATAAAGGGCTCGAGTGATGCTAAAATGACTGCCGTCGTGCCCGCAAATTTAGAGCCGATCTTTGGCGGAGCGCGCATAGCGCAGGTATTCGCAAACGGCGGCAAAGCGCACGAAATCTGCGAAAAATACCTAAAAACTCAAATTTTAAACGCAACTGGCAAAGGGCCCGTCAAGCTACCGTCCACGAGCCCCGCGAATGCAAATTTTAGTTTTGAAAGGCTTGTGTGCGAGTGGACGGTCGTCGCTGAGGCGCTAAAAGACGGTTAAATTTATCTATCTAAATTTAGCTAATTTGCTTATCTGTTATTGCAAATGGCAAAATCTAAAATAAAGTCGCCGCAGAATTTCGCGAACATCAATTTAAGAAGCGAGCAAAATTTAAAAAGGCTTGTTCGCTTCATTGCCGCAAATAGCGGCATAAACCGCTAGCTAGGCACGACCGAGTTTTTGCGTGCAGTTTTTGTGAGCGAATAAATAACCAGTAGCATGATGAAGCCATACAGCAAATTTGCGCTTTTTCGTGTCGATTGCATTATTTCATCGTATTTTAGAGCATTTAGAGCCTTTGCATACGGTTTTTCAGGAGCCTCTTGTGCGTTATTGCCACTTGCATTGCGATCTGTAATTTCATTAATATATTTGGCACATTTATTTTTGGATTTAATTAATAATGTTTTATCGCAATCCAACTCTTCTAAAATCGTTTTTCTATTTTCGACTATAAAATCTAGTTTATTGTCTTTTTTGGTGTTAGTGAGATTTGCATCTAGGAGCATATTGTCCAGACCATTTTCATTATATCTTATGGTGTATTCTTTAAATTTGCTTTCAACCGCTTGTTCTGACGTAAACATGCCTATAAAAGGCGCTATCAAAAATGGTTTAGCAAACAATATGACAATAAACAGACTATAGTAAATCAGATATGACAGACTATATTTAGATGCAACAATAACAATGCGGCGATATATCAATAGATATGATGTAATAAAAAGTGCAATATAGGCAATATAATTAATACTAACCAAATAGACTATAAGTGCAGATATTAAAACAAGCTCAATAAACCATATAAGTACTTTTTTCCATGATATACTGTATTTACTGGTTTCTCTACATGTAGTAAAAAGAGCCCATAAAAGTACTAATAACAATATTAAACATGTCCATTTATATGGATGATTAACAAGCCAAGTTAAAATGCAATTTTCATACGCATAAAGAGAAAATCCATAGACCGCGACAGTTAAAGCCATAAAATTTATAATTCGTAGTAAATTCGTATGGTGGTCGCTGGTGTTTCTGTATAATTTTAGCGTTATCAAATCTAAAAAAAGCTCGATACGATTTTTGCTTTTAGACTTGGCTTCTACTTTATCGGCAGATTTTACTTCTTTATCATTTTTGCTATTTTTATCATTTGCATTTTCAAGAGTAAATTCTAATTCTAGCTCTTTGCAATATAGTTCTAGGCGGTGAAACAAGCTTGCGTCTAGCGCATTGCCTTTGTTATTTAAGTTGTATTTCATAAGTCTAAAACCGTCTCTAAAATCATTTATATTCTTTGTATTATCGGCATTCGTATCGATTGCATTTTTAGTCCTGACATGATCCTTTAGCTCTTTGTAAGTAAAATCCGTTTTTGCATTTACGAAATTTAAAGCGCCGTTAAAAATAATTGACGAGAAATTAACCGGTTTTTTAAAAGTGACGCTATAAAAGCAGGCAACTTTTTTGAAATCAGCCTCGTGAAAATCGGTAAAATCCTCAAAAACTCTATTATTAAAATAAGCATTATCCAGAAAAATCGTATTTTTAAAATTTGCATCTTTTCCAAAAGTAAGATTTATGTCTGTTTTGAAGTCTGCTTTAGCTTTAAATTCTGCATTTTCAAAAATTGCCGTGCCTTTAAAGTCTGCATTAAAAAACCGTACTTCATCGTCGAAAGTGGCAGAGCTAAAGTCTACATCTGCCTTAAAAACGGCATTTGTAAAATCTGCTTTATTATTGAATTTGAATGCTGCATTTGAAAAGTCGGCTTTATTTTCAAAAGTTGTTTCTGTTAGTATTGCTTCGCTAAATTGAGTTCCACGAAATTGCGCCTTTCCTTTAAAGATAGCTTTATCTAAATTTACTACATCATTAAATTTTGCTTCTGTAAAAATTAAGTCACTTTCAAAACGAGCTTCTTCAAAATATATTCTACAGTTAATTGTTTTTCGATCAAAACTTGCTTCTTGTTTAAACTTGGCATTAGTAAATTTTATTTCTTTTCCATAAGATTGTTTGGGTTGCCAGTTAAATTTACAATCAAATACAGTGTGTGAAAAATTTAAAGAATCAAATTCTCTAATATCCATAGTAAATTTTTGATTGAAATGTGTTCCTTCAAAATTTATATCTTGTAATTTATTTCTTGTAGTCAATTCAAAAGATTTATTAAAAATACAATTTATAAAATCTACGTCTTGTTTAGCATGTTTTGATATGAAATCGCCGTGAAATTTGCATGAATGAAAACACGCACAGTCTTCTACATAGACTTCTTTTGCAAATTCACAAGAGCTGATATTAGGAAATTCAGAGCCGGTAACTATAATAGCTTGCTTGATTTTGTTTAAACCTTTTATATCTTTTTGATTCTCTATATTGCAGTTTTGCAGGATTATATTCGGTTCATCGCTTTGTAGATACTTTTCTAAATTTATATGATTTTTTGAATTTATATCCGAACTAAAGAAAAAATAATTAAAAATAAAAAAAGATTGACCGTCGTATTCGCATTTTTTAATCCAATGGTGTTTTCCAGGCTGCTCTAGTGTATCAAAAAGATATATATTTTCGCTAAGAATCCCAAGCTCCTGAAATCTATCAAGGTCATTTTGCCCGATTGCTTCTGGCGCTTCCAAAATTTTATTTATATCTAAAACCACTTTTAAACCTCGCTATCAAGCATGCGCTAAAATTTATATTATGTGAAATATTATCAAAAACCAACTTGCAAATTAATTATTAAATACCATATAACTGATTTTGGCTCGCTTTCATCTCAAATTTTGCTTCAAATTTTAAAATTACCCAAACTAAACAAAGCAGGAAAAACCATGAAAATCCTAAAATTTTTATTTTTACTTCCGCTTCTAGCGATCGGTGCACAGGCGCTGGAGCCAAAAATCGTAATGAAGCCCGAAGCGAGCCTAAAAACGGGCTTTACTACGTAAAAGGCAAGCTCCTACGACGGCACGTTAAAGATGCTTCGCTACAGCGTCGAGGACTTCTATGGCGTAAATGCGATAGGCATGGTCTATCCGAGGCTAAAACCTCTGCCGCCCACGCTTATACGCGAGATAGACGTGCAGGGCGGTACGGCGGTGCGATATCGAGACTATTTTGACGGCAGAGACAAGCCCTCAAACGAATACCCTATAAAAAACGGCTTTTGCGAGGGCACGGCTAAGCACTATCATGCAGATAGCGGCGCTCTGATGGGAGAAGCGAATACAAAAATGACGTCCGCGACGGGCGCTACCGCCGCTACTACTTTGACGAGGGCGGCGCGTTAAAGCAGGAGGGCATTTTTAAGGCGGACAAGCGAGAGGGCGTATTTACCGACTATTACGTTAGCGGCGAGGTTAGCACACGCAGTCCTTATGTCGGCGGGCTTCGAAACGGCGAGGACGTTAACTCCGGCACACCCTATCCGATAATCAAAATGAGGCTTTGAGCTGGCCTAATTTTACAAGCTCAAAAAGCAAAATTTACGGCTAAATTTGGATAGTAGGCACGCTAAATTTAGACGCAAGCGCGCTAAATTTGGGCTGTCCTTCGAGCCTGGCGCCCTTTAAATTTAGCTTCCGCAATTCGCGGCATTTCGCCTTTTGCTAGTCTGTTAAATTTTGCATGATTTTATCTTAGATTAAATTTCAAATCCTAAAATTTAGCCCAAAATTTTAAGGAGCGAAAATGAAAAAGATCGGCCTGATCGGTGGGATGAGCTATGAGTCCACGATGAGCTACTACGAGCAGATAAACCGCAAAGTAAACGAGCGGCTGGGCGCGCTAAATAGCGCTGAGATCCTGCTTAGCAGTCTAAATTTTGAGGAGATAGAGGCCTGCCAGCGCGAAAACAGATGGGATGCGGCGGGCGAAATTTTGGCGCGACACGCGAGGATATTGCAAGGCGGCGGGTGTGATTTCATCTTCATCTGCACAAACACGATGCATAAGTGCTTTGACGCCGTGCAAAGCACTGTGAGCGTGCCCGTGGTGCATATAGCGCAGGCTACGCTGAAACGACTTCTTGCAAGCGGTGTGCAGCGCGTAGGCCTACTTGGCACTATTTACACGATGAAGGAGAGCTTTTATAAAGAGACGCTGCAAAAGGGCGGTATGAACGTGCTAATCCCAAGTGCGGAGGATATGCGCATGATAAATGACGTCATCTTTAAAGAGCTTTGCCTGGGTAAAATTTCGCCCGACTCAAAGCGGGATTTTTTGCGCGTGATAGACAAAATGGCGGATGCGGGTGCGCAAGGCGCGATACTGGGCTGCACCGAGATCGGTATGCTGGTATCGCAGGCGGATACGGACATGCGGCTTTTCGATACGACGCAGATACACATCGACGAGGCGGTAGAGTTGGCGCTGTCGTAGGCGTTTAGATTTTACGGCACGCTTAGACGTTTAATGGCTGCAGTATGGCTAAAATAAGGACAAAAAAGCTTGTTTAACAAATTTCGGCTTTGAAATACAGGCGGACAAACATAGTAGCGACTAAGTTGGCGAGGTAGTCTATAAATTTATGCGCGCAATGAGATTGGTACGCATAAATTTATATTGCCCAATGTAGCGTAAAGAGCATAAAAATTTAACCCAAATTTAGCCAAAATGTCGCCTGTAGGCTTTAATGCTCGGCGTTCGCTGCATATTTGTCGCGTGTTACTTTATCGCTAGCCGCGCAAATTTATCAAATTCTGGCGCGCTTTATGCCGTTTGCAGCGTTAAATCTAACTCAAATTTCAGCAAAATTTACGTCAAATTCTCGCACATTAGTTTAAAACCTTAATAAAAATCAAAGTTACATAAAATAAGAGTAGTCTAAAAAAATTAAAAAATAATTTTTATTTTAGCTTAATATATCAACATTTGTAGTAAAATTTGCTCTGGATTTAATACACAAAAACACTAAAAAGGAGCAAAATATGGCTACTGCGGGTATTATTATCGGCACGGTGGTGCTGTTTATCGTGGGCTGGGCGATAGTGCGGGGTAAGTACGCGCCGCTCGTGCTTTTTCTTTCGGGCGTTTTTATGCTGATCTGCTCGGTCGCGCTGGGCACGGGAAGCTTCATGCCCAAACAGGCAGTAGCGACGGGTAACGCCTACCTAAATATCATCGAGTTTATCCGATATATGTTCTCAAACAGATTTGCAAATTTAGGCCTTATCATCATGTTTATGGTGGGCTTTGCTAGCTACATGACGCATATCGGCGCGAACCACGCTTTCGTCTCTATCGCTACGAAGCGCTTTGCTAGGATCAAGAACCCATACATCATGGTATTCGTCGCATTTGCGGTGGCTAAGCTCATCAGTATGGTTATCACTAGCGCGGTGGGGCTTGGCGTGCTGTGTCTCGCGCTGCTAGGGCCCGTGCTCATCTCGCTTGGACTAAACAAGCTCACCGTGGGCTCGATCTGCGCGATGTCGGGAGCCGCCTCGATGGTGCTCATCGGCGCATCGACCGCCGCTGCGGCAAAGGCTACGCAACTTAGCATTTTAGATTACGTTTTCATCTATAAAATTCCAGCCGCGCTTCCGACCTCGATCGTGATGGGTATCGCGCTCGTTTTTTGGAACAGATATCTGGATAAAAAAGAGGGCTGGGTGTGCAGCGAGCATGTGGGCGAAGTGATGGAATTTGACGGCGCCGTGCAAAATCCCGAGGCCACCGCGCCTAAAATTTACGCGATACTGCCGTTTTTACCGATGATTTTGGTGGTCGTATTTTCGCAGTACTGCATCGCTTCTATCAAGCTTGACATCTCGGCGATCATTATCCTATCAGTCGTCATCGCGATGCTTTTTGAAGCGGTCAGGCATAGGTTTAAATTTGACCCGATTGCCGAAGGAGTCAAGGTATTTTTCCAAGCGATGGGCAAGAGCCTAAGCGGCGTCGTGATTCTTATCATCGCAGCGGGCGTATTTGCAGAAGGCTTTAAGGCGCTAGGCATGCTCGATAGCATCGTAAAGCTCGCAAATTCGCTTGGCTTTGGCGGCTTTGGCATGTCGGTGCTTTTCGTGATCATCACGACGCTTGTTACGATCATCTCGGGCTCAAACGGCGCGAGCTTCTATCCTCTCATCGAGATGGTGCCGCATATCGCCGCTAAGCTAAACGTGAGCTCCGTGATGCTCGTGCTGCCGATGCACCAGGCCTCGACTATCGCTCGCCCCCTCTCGCCTGTCGCA
The DNA here is from genome assembly GCA_963547835.1 of uncultured Campylobacter sp. Taxonomy (GTDB): domain Bacteria; phylum Campylobacterota; class Campylobacteria; order Campylobacterales; family Campylobacteraceae; genus Campylobacter_B. Next base: position 2,189 of record CAUUSU010000002.1, on the reverse strand, counting down.
GGCGTGGTCGTCGCGATAGCGGGTATGCTAAAGTGCAGTCCGCTCGATATCGTCAAACGCTGCAGCGTGCCGGCGATCTTGGGCCTGCTTAGCCATCATATTTTCGTATTTTTACTTTCGTTGTGAGGCGTAAAATGCAGCTTCCTAGATGGACGCTTGAGGACGCGTACGGCGACTTTGACGATGCGAGATTTGCGGACGCGCTGTCAAATTTGGACGAAATTTTAGGCGAGATAGAGGGGCTGCTCGGCTCTAGCGGCGAGCTAAATTTGCTTATAAACGCATACGAGCGCGGCTTTGAGGAGGTGAATTCCTTGCTTGCATTTTGCCGCTGCAAATCAAGCGACGACACCAAAGACGAGCGAGCAGGCGCGGCCGAGGCGAAAATCAGAGAGAAATTTTTGCGTCTTGAACGGACAAAAGAGATCATTTTTGAAAAGATAGACGCGCTAGACCTCTCTGATACCGCGCGCCAAACGCAGGAGTTTGCGCGGATAAAATTTCTCTACGACGAGCGCAAAAACAGCTGGCGGGCAAAATTTGACGCGAAGGAGCGTAAAATTTACGAAGATACAGCAGCTAGCAGTTTCGCTCCGCTTTACGGCGTATTTAGGCATCTAAATAACCTCATCGCCGTGCAGGCTACTGATAAAAACGGCGTAAAAAGCGTCTATAATCTCTCAAAATGCGCGGGCGTTTTAAAAGGCTCGCCTGACGCCGCGCTGCGAAAGGGCGTGTTTGAGGGGCTAGCAGAGCATTACGCTAGGCACGCGAGCCTGTACGCCGACGTTTTAAATTTGCTTCAGGGTTTTAGGCTGGGCGAATTTAGGGCGGCCGGGACGGATATCCTCACGCCTAGCCTGCAGCAAAATAAAATCAGCGAGCAGGCCGTGACGGCGATGTTTGCGGCGCTGGATCGCAGATCGGACAAGATCAGAGAGTGCGTGGGCCTACGCGCGAAGTATTTCCCGCAGGGTAAAATTTACGCCTGTGATCTGCTCGCGCCGTCTCCCTTTGCTAGTGCTGACGAGATCCCGTACGAGCGGGCGATAGAGACGATCTGTGCGGCTCTGGGCGAGGTTAGCGAGGAGATTCCAAAATTTATCAAAATGATGCTGGATAAAAACTGGATCGAGGCGCAGGTGCGAGAAAACAAAGCGGGCGGCGCATTTTATACGAGGTTTGATAAATTTCGGCAACCGCGCGTGTTTTCTAGCTACATGGGCACGCAGGCGCATATGATCCAGCAGGCGCACGAGCTCGGGCACGCGTGGCACTACTGGATCATGCGCGATCTGCCCGCGCTGCACACGCAGTTTCCTATGACGCTGGCGGAGGCTGCGAGCACCTTTAACGAAGCCGTACTGCGAAACTATCTGCGTAAAAACAGCGCGGATCAAAATTTGCTCTTTGATATCTTGTGGCAGGAGCTAAAATCGGCGGCAAATTTCATGCTGCACATCGGCGTGCGGTTTGATTTTGAGATCGCTTTTTTAAAGGCCAGACAAAAGGGTGCGGTCGGCGCGTCGCAGATAGAGGAGCTCATACAAAAGGCGTGGCGAGGCCGCTACGGCGATACAACGCAGGACGCAGAGGGCTTTTTGCCGTACTTTAAGCTGCACTTTTATAAAACCGATCAATACATCTACAACTATCCCTACACGGTCGGCTACCTGCTATCGCAGTTTTTGCTGGGCGAGTTTAGGCGCGCGGGCGATAAATTCATCGGCGCGTACAAGGCGTTTTTGCGGGAGTGCGGCGTGATGAGCGTCGAAGCTTTGATGCAAAAGCACTTCGGCAAGGACGCACGAACGCTGGAGTTTTGGCTCGAGTGCGTCGATAATGCGCTAATTTATGCAGACGAGTTTAAACGGCTCGAAAAGCAGATGGAGCTTGATAAGACGGTAAATTTTGGCGGGTAAATTTGAGCCGTTTTAAGTCTAAATTTGCGGCAAATTTAGACTTGGGCGTATTAAAGATAACTGTGATCAAAGGTTTGTTTAGATGAGAAAATTTGATTTTTGCAGTAAAATTTACCCGGAAAATAAGACAAAGACGTGTTTAGGTGGAAAAAGCGGAGTATTGCGGGTTAAATTGATTTGCTCTTGATTTTTAACCGAAAAACTAAAAAGCCAAAAATACCGAGTAACCGCGCTCGTATTATTTTTCACTTCTAAAATACGAATACC
>CAUUSU010000001.1:0-28991 GCA_963547835.1 uncultured Campylobacter sp. | reverse complement strand
GCTCTCCCTTAAAATCCGCGAAATTTTACCACACGCGCCTTAATCCCCACTAAATTTGGAGCGGAGGAAGCGAGGGAATGCTTAAGCGTGCAAATATCGTGATTTAGCTGTCGGGGAGCGTTTTTACTCATCTCAAACTTACCCCCGAAGTGCACTTATTTTTATCACATAAGTGCAAAAAAATGACACAAATTTGACACAAAAGGCACAATATGAAAGTAGAAAAAATGAGAGCCTTTATCTGCGGGCAGTGGGTAGATGTAGATGCCGTGGACTACTTAAACGGCGAAGTGGAATATAACTCGCGAAAGCAGGGAGGGGTATGGGTTTGCGATACGGCAAGCTTCGATGACGTCGGAGCTATGGAGGCGCGAAGCGAAATAAGCGAAGCGGACATTTTTAAGCGAGCGGATGAAACCCGCATAAAAACAAGGGGTGGGAATTAGCATTTGCCCCTTTAAAAATCCCCCGTTTTTCGTAAAAATTGAGAAAAATTTAAAACGGGAGATTTTAAATGCTTACCTCTTATCAAAACACAGTCGCGGATAAACCCTCCGTCAGATCGCTTCTTACGATGGGCGGTATCGCAACCGCGCCTATCGTTTCGATGTTAAAAAGCGAAGGCATAAGCAATACGCTTCATAGTTGGTATACCGATGAATATGCCAAAGCTAAAGATAACGCCAACCCTGAAGTATCAGGTATCGCGGGGTTAGGCACAGATACCAAAAAGAAGCTAACTAACGCAACTCAAATCCTAAAAAACGAAGTTTCGATGAGCTGGCGAAAGAGATCTATCGAGCAATATACGGGGGATGAGTGGGCTAGACAACTTGAGAAAGTCGGCAAAGAGCATATGAAAGACATCGAGTATGCCTTGCTAGGACTTAATCACACTACCGTATTTGATGATTATGTTTATGCGGCAAACGATACCGATAGCTCGAAAATGGCTGGATTTTTTAACTTTATCCCTACCGCAAATCGCAACTCCGCAGGAGGAGCATTTACGCTTGAGCTTCTAAATGCTACGATTGAGCCGGTATGGGCTAATAGTGGCGTGACCGATCATAAATTTAAAGTCTTTATGTCTAGTGCTCTAAAGCGCAAGGTAAACGACTGGGTAGCAGCTAATAGTGCGCTTCGCGTAGCCGTAACTGATCGCACGTTAAATCTGCCTATCGATCGCATTATGACCGATTTTGGTGAGGTAGATATTATCATCCACCCGCTATTTTCAGATGCCAAACTTAAAGATAAAATCCTAGTAGGCGATTTTAGCGATTGCGCGCTTAGATATCTGGACGATACTCAAGTTAAAGACTTCCCGACATCTAAAACCGCCGATGCCAAACTCTACTATACGGACTGCACGCTCGAAGTAGCCGATCCGTTTTCTCTTGCGTGCGCCGAAAAGCTGCAATAGATGAAAATCGCGGAGCTAAAAGCGCTGCTGAAGCAAAAGCTTAAAGGCGACAATAAAGACTTCGCAAATGAGCTTAGCGCGGAGCTTTTAAAGGAGGCTTTATTAAATGTCCTGCTCCGCACCAAACCTCGCACGCATATTGTTTATGAAAAAAGCTTGTCCCATCTACTCAAATACTACCGCAGAATTTCGCAGGATTATTGGCTACGTTATCCCGTAGTAGATATGAGCGATGAAGCAAATATCGATATGGAGGAGGAGCTTTGCCTTGCCGTCGTATACTTTCTATGCTCGGAGCTAAGCAACGCAAAAAAGGACGCTTTCAAAAGCAAAGCGGAGGAGATCATCGCAATATATGACAGCAATGTAGTCTTTCGTAAAACATACCGCTTCTTAAACGCGTATTTTTACGTAGCGCAAGGAAAACCTAGCCCTTTGCCGGGCGGTGGACTTGCCCCGATATTAAAGACGATATTGCTAGCCGTAGGCGACGAAAAAGAGATCACTATCGACAACGCAGGCGGTGGCACTATTTTGGCGCAAAGCTCTAGCGCTGCCGTAGGTGTAAGAGTAGATGGAAACAAGGTAATAATAAAAGCCTTAGACGTAGTAACGGACGCCATAGTAACCATAAGCTGTGGAAGCGAACGAACGGAAATTAAAGTTACCGCCGAGATCAGTGATGGCGGGATAATCCCGTAGGAGAGAGTGATGCTAAAAGAGATTTACAAAAATAGTTCAAGCGTAAAATTTGAATTTGAGTGCGAACAATGCGGCGCAAGCGGCGTAAGGTGGAAAGAGCCGAATAAAGAGGCGCTTTGCCCTAGTTGTGGCGCAAAATTAGAGGAAGCCAAAAAGGCTAGCGATAAAAAGACGAAGGATAAATAATGGCACTGCTTAAAAAGATTGAATATGTTATCAAAGATAGTAGCACAGCTCAAATCTCGACTCAAATCGCAAGCGTTACGGCGCAGCTAAACAATACCCAAAACCTAAGCGCCAATAAAGATGGTGGCGAGTTTAAGACCTATTATTTCGGAGCACTTTTCGATCCTCGCGCGAAGAAAAATTACATCATCTTTTCGGACGCCACAAAGAGTAAGTTTGATATGAAGCAGAGCAGTTACGAGCTTGCAAACGGCGGCGGAGGTGGCGCAGATATGAGTAATTATCTAACCAAAGCCGAAGTCGAAGCCAACTACGTAAGTAAAGCTAGCTTGGATGCGGATTATGCCGATGTGGCGTTTTTAACCTCATTATGATAGGAGTTAAAAAGCGCTTTTTGCGTATGCCGGACGGAGGAGGCGGAGATATTATAGCGCCCCCTCCTTCTTTTTCTACGCAGGGCGCGAAATTAAAAAGGCTCGATCTTACTATGCAGCGCGCCTCTCATCCTAAAAGAGGCAATCTTATAGAAGATAGGGTGCTTCCGTGGCTAGAGCGAATGCAAGTCGCCCCGGTAAATACTGCAGGGGGCAAATACCGCTATTTATATTATGTCCAAATCCTAGTGTTGGAAAGCGCAAAGCTATATTTTGCTTTTTCTAGCGCTACTATGCAGGCTTTGCAAACGAGCTCTCAGATCATAGAGATTAAAAGTGGAGCGGATGAGAGCTCTTTAGAGGGGCTGGTAAAGAATTATTTAAGTAGCAAAGAGGGGGCGAATGCAATTATCGCTGCGTTAAATAGCGGCTCGTTAAACGAAACCGCTCTATCTGCAATAGCTACGGCGGTGATGAAATATATGGGCGCAAACGGCGTTTCAATGACCTATGCCCCACAAATCAAACTGGATAAAAACGGGCTAAACGGGCTTGATAATACCGAAGTCGCCGCAATTGCTAAGGATGAGTGATGATATATAGAAAAGACAAGGGTGCGCCTCTAACCTCTTATGAGGTGGATTCAAATTTTAAAGAACTCGTAACGTTAATCCAAAGTGGGCTTAGCCCCGATACCGAAAACTTCGCTACAAAAGAGGAGCTAAAATCTCTAAAGCAAAAGGTGGATGCCGCGCTAGGCAATCTTTCTCTTTTTGAGAGATTAAAGAAGTTTGAGCTAAGCCCTGCAAGCGGTATAAGCGCGCAAGACGCCAGCTTATGGGTGGATATGTTTAGCGGGCTTGGGCTCATATCGTGTAAGATAAGCTCAGCGGTGCAGAAAGGAAGCGTAATTTTAAGCCTGCCTAACGACGCCCCGCTTCCAAAAAGTGTGATTTACGGCGCGAATGCGACGCTAAAAGACCGCTCTATTACTTGCGAGATTAGCGGAGATGAGCTAAGGCTCAACCTTATAGGATTTTTTGACATAGTATGAGCGACAATTTATTACTGGACTTTGAGCCTTACTGCAGCGAAGCAAATGCTAAAAGAGAGCTAAACCTAGGCGGCGCGGTGCATATCACAGATACGCGACTATACGTAAATAAGATGCCTAACGGGCAGCAATTCTATGAGGGGAATCACGCTTACTGCGAGGCGGATTATTCTAAGTGGTATGATGCGGGAGGCAACAACGTCATAGCTCGCTTCCACTACGACGAGAATAAGTTTATCTCTTTAGCCCCTACCGAATACAAAGGCTGCGTGGGCGAATATAGCCTTTATGCGTTAGATCATCCAAGAACTCGCGATACCTATGCGCTAAATGCCGCGCAAAACGAGTTAGGCTTTCGTAGCGCGGAGGGGCTAGTTATCCAAAGCGCCTTTCTTTACCGCGTTAAAAACGGCGATGATGATTTTCGCACGCTAAAAAATATCTTAGAATATTCAGAGGGAAAAATCAATATCGCTAAGTTTCAAGGTGCTAGCATAGCCGCGTTTGATCCGATCAAAAATTACGCTCGCGCAGGCAGAGATGAGATAGGCAATGATATAGGCGGAGGCGGAAACTTTTTCGTAAATTTTGAGAGCACAAAGGATCTGCTCTTAAGGCTTAATGAATTTGCCCCCATTAAAGGTATGCGCGACAACCAAAGCAGCTGGAGTTATTATCTGCAAGGAGTGCCTCTAGGGCGCTTCATAAATAACTTTGGCGATATAATCCCTAGCCTCAAAGATGAAGTTAAAGATTATGGCGGCATAAAAAATTGGAGCAGCGAAAAGGGCATTGGTGAATATCATATGCCGCAAAACGCTAAAGAGGGGATGAGGGCTTATGAGTTTTGGTGGAGCTTGGATTTTTCTAGCGAAAAATACTGCCTAGCTGAAAAGCTGTCTTTGTTTATCGCGCGCTTTTTTGGTTGCTACGAACAAACCAAAAAAGAGATGGACGAGTTAAAGAAAGAAAACTTAATTGTGCCTAAAGAAAAAGAGCCGTGGGGCGGCGAAGATCCCGGCAAAAAAGATACACATAAAAAACAATATGAAAAGATTAATCCTGCTGACGTTGCAAGCTCCACTAAAAGCGGAGGGAAAAGCAGCGGAGCGTTTAGAACGGATGGATGGCGAGCCTTAAATAAGACGGATAAAAAAGGCATTTATGATAATTACATAAAGCCGGAATATTCCAAGCAAGGAAACAACCACTTTGTAAAATTTAAGCTAAAGCCCGCAGCCGATAATCTAGCCGCAGATGAAAAGGCTTTTTTGCAAAGATGGGCTGATGAGAGAGGACGCGGTAAAGCAAGCGAGTTTAGCGAGGCTGAAACCTATGAGGCGTTTAGTGGCGAGAAGCTGGCGGAAGCTCCTGCGTTAAATTATATGAAGATAAAAAATATCCTAGGTGCTAGTTGCGAGGGGGCAAGGCAGATCACGCTAAAGCTTGCCTCAGCTCCAAAATATTTTGCTTATGGCAGCGTTTATGGAAGTGATATGGCAAAATACTTAGGCAGAATCTTAAATGATAACGGCGTCCCCGCTAAAATAGGCGAGAATGAAATAAGTTTTTACTATGGCGGGAAGATAAATATCAACGGCACAACCCTAAAGCCGGTAGAGCAGGATTGTGAATATATGATATGGTGGGAAGAGGAGGAGTTGAAAAAGCTTTTAGCTAGGGGGAATTATTCGCGCTATGCGATCGGAGCCGATACCTCTAGCGCAGGAGCTGATAGCTACTACGACGCGGCTCACCCTATGAAGCTTGCTATTATCGGCGCAAGCGTAAAAACAAAGAATTATCCTAGCAAAGAGGAGGGGGCGCAATGGTAAGAAATAGCCTGCTTGCACAGATAATTACAACCGATAAGAGCTTAGAGGCTAGCGACGTATATACCTGCGCCTTTCGTGGGGTGAACGCCTTGCTATTTTTAAAAGATGGCAAGCTAGGCGCTATGGTAAAAGGGGGAGAGGTAAAAGAGGATATATTTTCGCTAGATCTTGGAAATAAGGTTTTTGCCGATGAAAAGTTTATTCAAATTTTAGATCTGCAGCCAAGCGAGTTAGACGAGCCCGATACCTATTTTCTAAGTCTAAGAAGCAATCTAAACTCTACTGCTAGCTTTAAGTTTAGTGCTACGCCTCTTTTAAATGAAAATTATCCGCTTAGTTTCGCCCTAATAGAAGCTAAACTAACGGGGCGCGTCGTTAACCCTAGCTTTTCTGCTCGCACTAGATTTTGGGATAATAAAGCCTATGAGGGAAAAAGTGAAATCAGCGTAAGCGGTGATAGCTTTAGGCTCTTAGGCAAGCAAGAGGGCAAAAATAAAGAAGCTACGATTACTAGACGAGCTTTAAGCGGGCTATTTTTTAGAGAGGTTAAGAGCCTTAGGCGTCATTTTAGCAATAGCGCAAATTATGCCATCATAGGCTGGGGCGGGATAGGCAACGCAAAAGGCAAGCTTACCTCTAAGCAAGAAAGGCAGCAAAGCGTAGAGGATATTTATCGCGTCGTTGGATCTTTCCCCGGAGGCGCAGGATTTGGGCTGCGTGCAAGCTATATAAGCAAAAAAGGGCTAAGCAAAAGCGCGGAGCTAACTGATAAAAGCGTAAGCGGCGACGGGGCTCATACCTTAAAATTTAGGGCTGACAACCCCGTAATAGTAAACTCGGTTTTAAATGCAGACGCAGTTTTTAATATGCTTTTTAATGAGGGCATAACCTATCTGTTTCTGCCCGCTAGCGTTAGTGCAGAGGTTAAAGACGGCTTTATCAGCTTTGATGGCATAGACGATCTCATCGCTAGCGACGGGCAAAGCATAGTTTTAAGCGGAGGAATTAGATAATGGCGCAATTTAAAGAGGAGCTATATCGCAGAGTAATATATGTTTCAAGCGATGAGATAACCAATGAGGGATATTCGATATTTGAAAATATCAGGGCAAAATTTGATCTGTATTTAGATAATGCGACCAGCCTAAGCGATGATGAAAAGATGAAATATCGCGCCGATTTTTTAAGCGGCTTTGCTACTCAGTGCGTCAATCAAATTTTACAAAACGCCGCGCAGATCGCTTTAGAAATCGATCTAAAAGAAGCTCAAGCTAGAAGCGAAATCGCAGAAGCTCAAACCAAAGAGGCTATGAGCCCTTATCAGATTGAGAAAATTAAGGCCGAAACCGAAATCGCAATAATCGAGCGCGACAATAAAGACGCGCAGCTTAAAGAGCAGATTAAAAATATCGCCTCCGATACGGCTAAGAATGCGGCTCAAACGCATAATTTAGGCATAGAGGGCGAGATTTTAGGCATAGAGCGCGACTACAAGGCGCGTATGATAGAAGCGGAGCTAAGATATAAGCAAGCCCAAGCAGACCTTGCCGCAGCCGAACTTGAGATTAAAAAAATCGAGCTTGAGATTAGGAAGCTGGAACTTCCGATTAAGCAGCTGGAGCTAGAGCTAAAGCGCGTGCAGATGCAGATCGCTCAGGCTGAGCTAGATATCAAAAAGCAAGAGCTAGAGATCTCTAAAAACGAACTGGAGCTAAAAAAGCAGGAGTTAGAAATTCGCAGAGAAAGCCTAGCCCTTGATCGCAAGCGATACGTGCTGGAGCGAGATAGAACTAAAGCCCAAGTAGAACAAGCAGGCGCTCAAGTGCAAGTGCTAAAAGAGGAGGCATATTTGCGAAATCAACAAGCAGGGGCGGTCGCAAGCTCACTAGCTACGCAGGTGCAGATTAAAAAGATCGAAGCGCAAAAAGATATAGATGTTACTGCGATGCAGGTAACAGGCTCAATAATCAGATAGGAGAGGGGATGACAACTAACTACGCACTAAATTTCATTAACGAGGCGCTAAAGTTTAACGCTAAAAGCGATATCGTATCAAAGTATGCCGTAAGCGACGATCAGATAAAAAACAATTATGAGGTCTATGACGAGCAAGGAAAGCTAAAATTTCGCCACGCATTCTCTGCCGTAACGCGCGAGATAATCTTAAGCAATCTTTACTCCTCTATGCTGGGGCTTTGCATATCTCAAACCCCGATTAAGCTTTTAGTAACTAAGGGGCAAGGAAGCGATATAGTGCGAAATCTAAATGATGATTTTGATATTAGAAAGCCCGCATATCCCGTAGTAGGCGAAGAGCTAGATATTGATGAAGCTCTTGCCTTAGTAGCGGTCTATCAAACGCTATATGCCCTAGGTATAAGCTCTTTTAGCTCTAAAGAAAAGGAGCTTTTAGGAGAGTATGAAGATAGCGTGCGCCTACCTAATCCTAAGTTTACCGCAGATTTGGCTTTTAGATTTAGTCCTGACGGCATCTCTTGGCATAGCGAATATCAAGATGGTGACAAATATTTTGGTATCTACAAAAACGGGGCTTGGTCGCGCGCTATCCCGCTAATAGGAGGAGAGGGAGGAGCTAAAAGCTTTCTTGCTCTAAACGATACCCCAAGCGCTTATGAAGCGGATAAATTTCTTAAATCCGACGGCACAAAGCTAATCTTTGCAGATATTCCAGCTGCCCCTGAGCCTGCGCCCTTAAGCATTAAAACGCTTGCGTATGCCGGTGGGCTAAGTCTAGGAGAGGATACTTTAATCTTTACTGAGATTAAAGAAAACACCGAGTTTACATTAAAATCTATCGTAGAGGGGCGCAAATACGACATTATCTTAAAGACGGGCGGACACACGCTAAGCTTTGCCTCCTCTATCACTCCTCTTTGCCGCATAAGTGATATTAAGCCGCTTGATGCTTATGTAAAGTTTGGCCTCATAAAGACGGACGGCAAAATATTCGCGCTTGATCTAAGCCTCGCTGAGTAATGGATGTTAAAATTCCATATTCCGAGCCCTATCTTAGGGATTTGGAAATAGCAGAGATCATCGCAGGAGCAAACCTAGAGCTTGCGATAGATGAAGTAACCTTTAAAGACCGCTACGGGCAGAATATCGAAATAGGCGACAAGCTCGATATATTCCGCAAGGGCGGGGGCGAAGTAAGCTACAATCTTGACTCTTTTACGGCTCAAATGGGTTTTTATCCTGAATTTCGCCGCGCGCAGGATGAGAAGCTATTTGATCTTACTATCAGTCCGCCGCTAAACTCCTTGCGCCTTGATGGGGTATATGATTTTTACAATGGCGATTTTTATGGCGATAGAGCCGTACTTGTGCCTTTTGGATTTTTCGTAGGCGCGGATAAGTTTGCTATTTGCGGAGCGGACGGGGCAGGCTTAGCCATAGGCGCGAATAATGATGAGCAGATTGCAAATCTAGGCTTTGGAGATAACGCAGGCACCTATGATTGGCGTAATTACGAGAAGCAAAACCCTAATGACGGCTTTTATGTGCTGATATTTAACGCAGCACTAAAGCATACGCAAACGCTTAGGCTTGCTTTAGCTCCCTATCCAAACTATAAAATGAGCTTTTACGGCGGGGCTATCTGGCTCATAAATTACGATCTAAGCGCTCGCAAGCTAGCTTTTATCAGGCAGGGGCAGATAATTTATTCGGACGATTTGAGCTCGGGCGAGAGCTTAAAATTCGTCCGCACATATAAGTTTGATTTAGTTTATTCACATAAACGCTTTTGGCTTTGCAATAAGCAGGGACGCTTTGTTTTACGCGCTAACTTTGATATGAGCGCGCAAAAGCTAAACTTTAACCCCGTGCTTTGCTCTATTGCGATAAAAAACGGCTCGCGCTATAGCGTGTGGCGGATATATGGACGCAGGATAAATCATATCGCAAGCGCTACGAGCTTAAGAGAGTATCTTATGCCCTTTGTGGCAGGGTGGAACGGAAATATCAAATACGACTATCTATTGCGCGACGTGATGGATGATCCACAGATAAAAGAATATATCAAAGAAGCGGGCTATCGCGGGCATTATCTAAAGAGTATCGGCGAATATGCAGGAGATATAACGGCAGGAAAGATGAGTGGAAGTATCGAGCTGGGATATGGCTTTGATGATGATTTTTGCCTAAATAATAGTGATGACGGGGATTTGGGGATAAAAAGCTTTCTGCGCAATAGGCGGTTTTTGCTCCCTCACGCTCTTTCAAATCTGACGGCTCTAAGCTACGCCAGATCTTGGAAGGGTGGGGAAAGAAGCATTGTGTTTTACTCACTTAACTTTAATAAAAACTTCGGAAAATTAATCAAATTTGATTTTTAAATCTTTAAAAACTATCCGAATTTTGCCAAACTATGGCTAAAGGATAGATGATGTTTAAGATTTATATGATCTTTGCTGCGGTGATCGCGCTGCTAATAGGCGCGCTAAAGTTTCAATCTTGGCAAGCAAGCAAGCTGGAAGCTGAGATTTTGGCTCAAAAAGCGCAGATCGAAGCACTAAAGCAGCAAGGCGAGCAAAAAGATAAGCAGATGGAGCAAATCTCACAGGCCGCGCAGCAAAAAGACGCGCTAAGCAAGGATTTGGCTCAAATTAAGAGGCAAATAGCTTCAAAGGCTAGGAAAGGGGGCAGAGATGAAATTTCAAGCGAGCTTAACGCTAGCGCTAATTTTGTGCTTGAGCGGCTGCGCGAGCGCCCCTAATTGCACTAAGCCGCCGCAGTATCTACTAGCCGTGCCGCGCGTTGATACAAACCGCACTATCGCAAGTCAAACAGACGCCGCGGAATTGATGCTTGATCTATACGAAGCTTACGCAAAGTGCGCGATTAATCTAGAAAGCATAAGGAAACTAAATGAACGATCTAAATAGCTTGTTTGATAAAATTTATTGGGCTTGCTTGGTGGTGCTAGCTGCTGCGATCACTTTTTTAAAAACGATGAGTAAGAAGCGCAAAAGCAAATTTGCTTACGTAATAGCCTTTCTTTCGGGGTTTTTAAGCTCGATTACTCTGTGCTATTTTGGCGCGGAGTTTACGCTTTATCTAACTCAAAACTCTAGATTTGCCTTAGCAGTAGGTGGCTTTTCTGCTTGGATAGGCGCTGACGCCGTGAAAAATTGGGCTGAAAAATTTGTTTGCGCTAAACTCGGCATAGATAGACGAATGAGCGAATACGATGAAGATCAAGATAAATAGATTTAAAAATATCCATGACGGCACGATCGGTAAGCTAACGATCACGGACGACGGAAAAAGGCTTTTTGAGTGCTTCACCCTTGAGCCCGCGGGCGCAGACACTACGGAGCGTGGCAAGGATAGACGCATACCAGCAGGCAGGTATCAAATGCAGTGGCACAATAGCCCGAGTCAGAAGCGAATGTGTCCGCTTCTGTGGAACGAGCAGGTGCCGAAGTCTCGCTACATTCTAATTCATCCGGGCAATTTCCCGCAAGATACTGCAGGCTGCATTTTAGTAGGTGAAAATTATACCGCCGCGGGGGTTACGAACTCCGTGAAAACTTTCAATGCCCTTTTTAAAATTTGCATAGGCAAACACATAGAATTCATCGAAATTACGAATGAGGAGGGCATATGAGCCTGCTAGAAAACATCAAAGCTCACGAGGGCTTTCGGGATCACATATACAAAGACAGCCTCGGAAAGGCTACGATAGGATACGGCTTTTTGGTAGCCGCTCTTAGCCCCGATGAACTAGCGCTAAATAACGGCAAGATCGAGCCGATGAATAAAGAGGTAGCAGAAAAAATCTTAAATTTGAAAGTTGCGAGGCTACGAAAACGGGTTTTTCAGTGCCTGCCGTGGCTTGCGGATAAACCTCAAGGCGTGCAAGATACCCTAATCGAAATGGCATACCAGCTAGGACTTGCAGGGCTCTTAGGTTTCCGCCATACTCTGGGCTGCATAGAAGCAGGCGATTACGCGCAGGCGGCAAAAAACCTACGCGCGAGCTTGCTGTATCGCCAAACTCCAAAAAGGGTTGAGAGCTATATAAAAGCACTTAGTCTTTTTTCTTAAGCTTCTTTTTAGCAGCGTCTTTCATCTGCCCGCTAACGCTATAGTCTGCGCTATTAAAGCCTAAAAACTTCGCTACACTTTGAGCTTTCGTTTTAGGAAGCATTACGTTGTTTCGCTTTCTGCTTGTCTCATCTCTGCTTAGATCACTTACTAAATTTATTCCGCTGCTTACTCCGCCCGGCATAGGCGTAAAGCCTTGAAGCAGCCAATTTAGATAATCGTATGCCTGCGCGGGAATAGGTTTGGTATCTTTAGTGATCGGGCGGTTATTGTAAAGCATCCTAGGCTTTCCGTCCGCCATCATCGAAAACAGCGCATAAGCTCCCTGCGTCGCCGGACCGCTAGCAAGCCCTTTAGCGTAGTTTGCCGGAGCGGTTAGATTCATATAAGGAAGATACCTATCCATCTTAATCGTACGAACTCGATCGCCGTCGCGCCATACTGCTACGCTGCGTCCTTTGATATCATCAGGGATCTTATCACTATACGGATTAGCTTCGCCCGTAACCTTATATTGCCAATATCCTAAAGCCGCTAGCATAGGCAGGATCTTTTTAGCTCCATCTACCGGGTGGCGGGCTAGGTAGCGCCCCATCGCAGGCATTACGTAATAGCTCCACGAAATAAAAGGTGCGATGCCGCTATCTCTAAGCGCTCTCATACCCGCAGGCATTTGGCGCGAATAATCTGGTATCCAGCTATTGGTTGCGATCTTTGCACTTTTTGGATCTAGCCCTTTGTCAATATAGTGAGAAAATAGCGCTAGCCTTCCTACATTATCCTCCCCTGCATATAGCGCACCCGCCTTATCGGCAACTGCTCCTAACGCGTCGCCCGCCTTTTGAGCCGTAGAGGCTACGACGCTTTGTTTGCTTGCGGCATCTCCGTCTATTATGCGGGCGATCTTTCCTTGCCTGAGCTCTTTTGTAGTGCGGGCAAAGCCGTTTTGAATATCAAGCAAGGAGCTTCTGCCAAAAAGTCCCTCGTCCTCGGCGAGCTTGTAGGTTTGAATCTCTTTTTCGCGCATAAGTTGAGCGTATTCCCTGCGCTCTGCGGGGCTTAGTTTAGAAGTAACGTTTTTTAGCCTTAGCTGCTTGTAGCGGTTGATTGCTCCATTTCCTATCTGCGCGCGGGTAAACTTTGCCATAGAGGCTACGACCTGCTTGGCGCTCATCCCCGCAAGATTCAGTAAAAATCCGTTTGAGACGTAGTTGCCTACGTGAGCGGTCTGCGACCATACGGTCTTACTCATCTTCCAAATCGAGAGGTATTTTTTCCATCCGTCTATTAGCACACCCATATCACCGCTTTGCGCGAAGGATGAGATTATATCGCTTTTGATATCCTTTCGCACCCATTGCCCCGCAAGCGCGCCGTAGCTATCGCTTTTAGGCATTTGAGCGTATCCCTCGCGTCCTAGCTCCTTTTTAATCGCGTCATCTAAATCAAGCTTGCCGTAGCGGGCTTTGATCTCGGTATTGGGTATCACTGCACCGCCGCTCAATTCGCTAACGGATTTTAAAAACTTAGCGTTTTCTATCATATCATTTAACTTATTTAGGGTCTGCGGTATGCTAAAAGCAGCATCTCTTATCTCCCCCATAGCCGAACGTTCATCTTTGGTATAATCCCTCCAAAGCTCAATTTTACCATTAGGCTTTTCTACTACGCGCACGCCGCCTTTATTGTAAGCCTGATCCATAGACTTTGCAATCTGCGGGTTTTTAGATAGAAACTTATCCATCGCTTCCCTATCTTTAAACTCTTTAAACGCAAAGCCTCTGCTGTGAATTTCATCTACCTTTTTACCGCTTGAAAACACTGAGTTGATGCGATCTTTGAGATGTTTTTCATAAGAGCGAGCAAGATATTGTCCCGCTAGCGCGTCTCTGCTAGCCTTATCTAAAACGCCTAAATCCACTAGCTTAGCACTCATATCATCGATCTGACGTCTTAGCGCGTCTGCTAGTGGCTTTAGCTCAGGCTTAATGGCATTTCCTTCACCCACCATATATTCATGCATAGCTACGCGATCAGCATCATCTAAGCCGCTAAGCGCGGATTGTAGATTTTCCATTTTAGCGCTATATGCGCTTTTAGCACTAAATAGCTCATCGTTGCGAAGCAGATAGCTAGCGCCTTTGGTTTCGCTTAATGTGCGCCTTGCAAAGCGAGCTGCATTAATAGCGCCATTTTTTAAATTCTGCGCTAAGCTTTGAGAGCCAGATAAAATTTCATAAGCGATATTTTTAAACTCTTTATTGATATGCTCGCTTGCCATTTGCCTTGCGTAGCTTAGCCCTATATCCTTGCCGCTTAAATCCTTTAGCTCTGAAGCGGAGTTTGCTCCTACGGCTTTAAGATAGGAGCGCATATTGCTTAAGATGCTAGGCTTATCTTTTGCCGCAGCTTCTATATCCTGCGCTATCTCACCTACCTTAGCGCCTCCTTTTAGCTTTGAAACCAAAGAGGGTGCATTTACTAGCCCAAGCCCGCCCAACGCTCCGATAAAAGCGCCTCTTGCTCTATTTTTATCATCTAGCGCTGCACCTGTGGCTGCTCCGGCTCCAGCGCTTGCGATATTAGCAGGGATTGTGCTAGAGCTAAAACCTTTAATCATATTCTCGCCGTTTTGTGGTATAATATCTGTAGCGGTGTCTAGCCCTTGATTTCTCATCGCTTGTGGGGTGCCCAGGCTAGAGAGTGTGTCCCCACCCCTAATCGCTTCATCCGCTTCGCGAAGTGCGGGAGTTTTAAACTCCATAGGTTTTTTAAGATTTCTATCAGAGTAAAAGGTTATAATATCGTCATTGCTGTAAAGGCTGCTATTTGGGTTTAATCCCTTTTTGGCGGCTTCATCGCTTCCATTTAAGGTTGAGGTAATAGTCTGGGTTGTCGGACTTCCTTTTTTGGGAGCGATGACGGCTCTAAACCTCACTCCGTCTTTATCCTGCCATTCGTATATTTTTAACCCATTTTTGTCGATAAAAGGCTCTTTGTATTTATCTAAATACTTACGCATATTCTCGCCCATATTTAAAAGCTCGCTTTGACTAACATAGCCCTCGGCATTTTTGTCTTTTAAATGCCTTATTCGTATATGGTCGGCACCTTTATTTTTATCCCCTTTAGCATATCTTAACGCATCCTCTACGCTATTTAAATCTTGTTTTATAGGCGTTGCTGCTTTGCTATTATAAGTAACGTTGTAAATGCCGCGCTTCTCTTTTTGTATGGCTTTAGGATTGGTAATTGCTAAGATCTGATCTAAATACGCGTTATTATTAGCAGGGTTTGTAGCTCTTAAAATCTCATCTAAAAACGGATTAGGCGCCCCCGCTACTGCGGTCTGTGCCTTATCTGCTCCTTTTGCTGCTTCGCTCATCTTTTTTGGAGCAATCCCTGCCGCTTCCTCAAGCTCTGAGCGAATGGCCTTTATCACGTTTTCGTCAAGTCCGAAAAGATTAGGATTATTTAAAATTCCCTCTGCGACAGAGCTTTGTGGTATAATAGTGTTATCGGTCGGCGAAAAATGCTCCTTGCCGGTATTCATTTGCGCCCCGAGCACTTGTTGCTTATGTTGAGAGTTGGACGCCTCAGCCGCCGCCGCTTCAAAATTTTGTGGTATAATAGTTTTATCAGTGACCGACCCCGCATTATCTGCGGCAGCCATTGTCCGAGAAGTATCGGAGTATCGGTTGAGGCGCGCCGATTGGTCGCTGCTTAATGGAGGGCTTAATAATTCGCCATCCGCCCGCGTTTGCGGAGCGGTCGTCCCAGCGGGCGTCGGGACGCCCTCTCTTAAATTTTGGTAGTCCAAGCCTTGCGCTGCTTTTTGCGTTTGTTCGCTTGCTTTGCCTAGCACCCCTTTAGCTAAAATCGGAGCACGGCTAAGCCCGCCTAAAATAGCATTCGCCCCACCCCAAATAGTGCTTTCAAGCCCCGCTTGCTTTAGATCGGGCTTTTCCTGTCCGTAAGCTCTAGCCCCTCCGGTAAAGCCTCCCATTATCGCGCCGTTTGCCGCAGATCCTACGGCATTGCCGATGCGAGTAGCTACCTTTTGGCTAGCGCCTAATGCTTTTGCTAAGCGGGCGGCCTTTGCACTATGCCCTAGCATCGCAGGAGCTAGTGCAGTAGCATCTGCTATCTCGCCTGCTGCTTGCCAACCTTTCATATCGTTATCGCCGAAGTTTTCAATTTTATTTATCGCTGAGCTTGCTAAATTTGAGTTCTCGCGAAAGAAATCCCTAGCCCTGTCCGCTCCGTAAAAATCTGCGGTATCTGCTAAAACGTTGTTAATGCCTCTAGCTAGCTTTTGATTGGCTGCAGCTTGACCCGTTACGAAGTTTTTTAATCCTCGTCCTATTATGCGGGTAGTGCCTGCACCTCCCGTTTGTCCTACTGCTTCCGCGCTTTGAGAAAAGGTTTGCCCTAGCTCGTCTGCGGTATCTTTTAAGCTCTTGCCTGCATTATCAAAGCCCAAAGCGTCCGCTCCTGCGCCTAATGCACGAAGTCCTAGCTCGCCAGCCTTTTGGCTTACTAGCCCCGCACCCGCTAAAGCCTTATCACTTACGGCTTCTGCGGTATCTAGCGCAGGGGCAAGCTTAGAGCCCATCTGTCTAAAAAAGCGCTCCGTATCGCTAGGTCCGTCCGCGCTTGTTTCGCTTATTGGGGTTAGGGTTTTATTTCCTATTTTTATGGAGTTTAGCGGGCTTAGTGTCTTTGATCCGATCTTTATGGGAGCTACATTTATGGGCGTTAAGGTTTTGCCTCCTATCTTAATTCCACTCATAAACTTGTCCGTCCTTGCGCGCTTTCTTTACTCCATCATCATCGATAAAAATTTCATAGCCTTGTTTAATAGCCTCTAAATCATCATCATCGTAATCTATACCGCCTCCCTCTGCGCCTAGTGCGGAATATCCCGCCGCTATGCGATCAGTAATAGCTTTGCGCTGCTTATCGTCTAGCTGCGAAAACTGCGGGCTGGAGGCAAAATCGTTTAGTGCTTTAAGCTCATCTGCCTTAGCCTTTCTTGCGGCGTTTTGATTTTGTGCGTCAAGTTCTGCGCTTTTTAGCTCATTAGCGCGGTCTAAGCCTGCTGCGCGAGCTTGCATATATGCTTGTTGCGCCTGAGCTTGCGCGTTCGCTCTAGCGGCATCCTCGGCGTCCTTGGCGCTGCGGTAATTAAAACCTGCTATCCACTGGGCCCCATTTGCAGCTCTTTGGGCGTCATCTTGATAGGCTTTTTCTCTAGCGCCTAGCACGTTTAGTGCTGCGTTCGCATTAGCTCTAGCCCATTCGTTATTTGCTTTGGTATTAGCTAAGTTTATGATATTGGCTAGATATGAGTTTACGCTTCCTAGCATTGAGTTATCAAGCCGCCCCTGCGCGGTTTGAGGGGCAAAGCCGTAAGCGTCCCTGCCTATATTAGCAATTGCGCCCGCCCCGTTTAAGGCGCGTCCTTTAGAGTTTAGAGCGTTTCCGATATTATTTAGGCTTTGGCTGTAAGCGTCGTTTGCGCCGCCGTAGGCTTGAGCGCCTAGCTTGATAAAGCTATTATTAGCTAAATCCGCGCCTGCTCTTGAGTTTTGTTGATTGTAGATATTGTTGCCTGCCCCGAATAATCCGCTAAGAGGTGATTGCATAGCGTTTAGATTTTGCGCGAAATCTGCGGACTTACGGGCGTAGTCGTAGTCGTTTTGATTAAAGTATGCCATAAAATCCTGCCTTTTTGCTTTATGCTAACAAAAAGGCGCGGATTATTTAAAGGGCTATTTGCTTATGAGTTTGCTAATAGCTCGCCCGACATCGCCTGCTCTTGCCTTACCTTCGCGAATTCGCTTAAGCGTCTCATCCTCGCCTGCATCGTCTGCCGAGCTAGTGCCGTCGTTAGTGATCGGATCGGGCTTGCTTTGCGGTGCTACGGTGGCTTTAAGACCTTTGACGAAAATCTCCAGACCCTCCTTGCTGATTTTAAACTGCTTCGCAAGTTCGGGGCTGGTTTGCGCGAGCTTATCAAGTCCCTCCTCGATAGTTTTCTTACTCAGCTCGGGATTAGCGCTTATGACATCTGCGAGATTTAGATTATATGTCGCGGCTTCTTGTTGCTTTTCAAGCTGTGCACGCAATTCATCTATGCCTAGGGCTTGCTTTGCGGCTGCAAGTTGAGCGCCTATATCTACTTGAGGCATCGTCATTTGGGGCTGTGGGGGCACCATTTGAGGAGGTGTCGTTTGAGGCATCGCGTATGGATCTTGCGGCTGCACCTGAGGCTCTTGAGGTTGAATGTCATCATTCATCTTTTTCTCCTTGTGTGGTTTGGTATTGTTCTAAAAAAAAGCCGTAAAGGCTTTGAGCGAAGCTTAAAGCGTCTATGCGCTCAAGCATATTTATTCTGGCGTCCTTACTTAGCTCCTGCCCCGCCGCGTCCTTTCCGCTGCAAGCATAGCGGTATAGCGCGCTTTTTTGTGCCTCTAAAACCGAATTGATCTCGGCATAAGGCTCGGAGCTCATAAAATCTTTAAGCACTCCTAGTTTCTGCAAAATCTATCTCTCCTGGAAAAAGTTCATCTACATTTTTTTGACCCATCTCGCGCAACTCGTCTCGCACTAAGCCCTCTAGGACTCGCACATACTCGCGCACCTTTTCTTTCGCGCCCATCTCGCTTAGCATCTTTATCATCGTTAGTAGGCTTTGTTTGGCCGCTCCGATATTATTTATCTTAGTGTCGCGGCTCATTACGCCTACGCCTGCGTTTATGCTAACGCGAAGCTCTATTTTCTTATCCCTATCATATCCGCTAAGCGCTTCAGTGATTTTATGGCGATATATTAAGCTTACGATGCGAGAGATAAAGGGCTCAAAAAAGCTCTCGTTGTAGCTGGTGACTATATCATCTATCGTAGCGTTGCCGCTTTGAGCTAGCAGGCTCATCCCCGTAGCGTTTCTAGGATCGGAGCTAGCAGAAATGCCTTGCACCATCTTAGGCATTCCTCCTACTTCTTGGATCTCTGCATCCAAGCTTTGCGTATCAAAAACCGAGCCGTTGATATTAGGGGCGGGGATCTCCTTAATCGCTGCTAAATTTGAAACGACTACCTTAGGGCTAAGAGATGCTAAATCATCGTCCCTTAAGCCACTGCTTCTATCGGCGAAATATCTGGGATTAAGCTGCAAATAAACGGCGTCCATCTGCTGATTTCGCACGGCTATGAATTGGCGCTGCAGATCTATCATCGGTTCAATATAGCTTGCCCCGTATGAGCGCACCGCTGCTCTTTCCTCAATCCTGCAAAACTGCGGATAAGCTACCGCAAAAAAGAAGGGGCATCCATCATGAAGAGGAAGATCAAGGCGCAAAAACCTATCGTTTATGCAGGTGCTAATAAACCAATCATCGCCGATTTTGCGATAAATCTCTTGCACCGCTATTCTGCGGTATTCTCCTAAATCCGAGCTTTGATCGCCGCTAGGACTTTTGGAGGTGTTTTCGCCGCTTATGGTGTCTAGATCTATCTTTTCATCCTTTAGCTCTTTAGCGAAGTTTCTTTTAATATCGGCAATCGTCATATAGAAGCGATCGACGTAGTATTTAGCATCGAAATGATTTTTAGCGTGCGGATCTATTAGCACCTCGCTTAGCCTTTTAGGCACGACCTTAACCTCATTATCTGCCCAATAAACCTTTGCGATAGAAGTTCCATAAACTAGCATCGCAATTATGCTTTCGTGAATGCGGGAATAAAGATTTAGCCTTGCCCTGCTTAGAGTGTTTAGCTCGTTTTGTAAGATGGCGCTAAGCTGCGCGTCGCCTCTAACCTCAATATCCGCAAGGCTAGGATTAGCAAAATAGGTCTTTAATATCTCTTTAGTGATGCGGCGGACCTTGGCAAAGATTATCTTTTGTGCGACGTGAGATTTATGGCGAGCTTTTAAAGTCCTTTTCTTTTTTTCATCCATTAAGGCTAAATATCCGCTCTCTAAATATAAAAAGTCATCTTTTACAAAGTCAAATCCCTTTACCGCCTCATTTCGAAGCTTTAGAATTTGAGCTTTAATCTCCTCTTTTTTCAAGTCTTTTTCTCCTCCTTCTTACCCGGTATTTATCTACTTCAAGCGCGGCTGCTATAAAATCATCTCTAAAGCCGTGCCTTATTAGCTCATCTATAGCCTCTCCCTCGATTAAGGTTACAGGAGCGCCTCCTGCATCTCTTGCGTTGCTTAAAAGAGCAAAGACATTGCCTCCTGCCAGCTTTAATAGGGCATAATAGCTAGCCTCCCTGCCTAAATGCCACGCATCTACCATAGCAAATCTCCCGTTTGAAACTCCCCATCCGTTTCCTCCTCGTAAAAATCCATCTCATCAAAAAAGCTAAGCGCTAAAGCATCTGCGCGATCAGGCGAGCGAGCAAGTCTAGCGCGAATTTTCTTTTTAGATTCAAGCCTTATTTTACCTGTGTTTTCGTCAATCTCGTAACGGATATCGCCTAGTTCGCCTATTAGCTTTTCATCTCTAGGCAGGCAAAGAAGTGCGATATTTTCTTTTAGCCTTGCATAAATTTCATAGCGCTTATTGTAAAAGCCCTCTTTGAAGCTTTTTTCTCTTACGTCGGCGCGATAAACAGGCAAGCCTTTGGCGTTTAATATACTCCAAACTCCTGCGCCTATGCCGATGACGTCGATGAAAATAGCGTTAGGCTTTTGCGCCGCTTTTTTATATTCAGCGCAGATCGCATCAGCTAGCGGAGCGGAATCGAGCTTTTTAAACTCGCAAAAAGGCTCTATGAAAAAGCCCTTACGCTTACATAGCACAGAGCTATCATCTCCGTATTCTGCAGGATCTAACCCCCAAATCACAGCGCCGCTTCGGTCTATCTCACGTCCTACGGCAAGCTCAAGCGCGCTTAAATCAAAGAGATTATCGCTGCCTTGAAGCGGGAATTCGCCTAAAATCCTAACCCGATAAGCATTGCTATCTCTGCCGTAAAGAGCGCGGGCGCGCTCGATCTGCTCTTTGGCTACATTTGCACTCTGTTCTGCGTTGAAAGTGAAGCTATGCCAAAGCTCCTGCTTAAAAGCTTCGTAAAAAAATCCGCTCGTGCGGGTAGGGTTTCCGACCATAATCATCGCATTTGATGCCCCGCTAAGAGCTCCGAAAATTATTTCAAATATCGTCTCATCCACACCGCTAGCCTCATCCACTAAAAATAGCAGATGCTTGGCGTGAAAGCCTTGCAGGGCTTCAGGGGTTTCTTTGCGAGCTGTGCGAAGGGCTATGAAGTTGCCGTTAGAAAAATTGATCTCATCGCTTTTAGGCGTGATCTCATCGCGTAAAATTTTAGGAAGCTTGGCTATCCATTTGCGAATTTCAGGCATCAACGTAAGAAGTAGCTGCGGAGTAGAGGGGGCGGTAATAGGAATTTTAGCATCCTCCTTAATTAGCGCCCACCAAATAGCAACCCAAGCAAGCGAGGTGCTCTTGCCTACGCCGTGACCGCTTTTAATAGCGATGAAGCGATCTCCCCCGTCCACCGCGCGAATAAATGCAAGCTGTTGTGTAGAGGGCTCGGCGCGCAGGACGAAACGTACGAAGGTCTCAAGCTTAGATGCGATACGGGCGAACTTCTCAAGCTCGGGCTTAGAGCTCTGAACTATCATCCATCGCCTCCACATCCACTACGTTTTTATCTGATTTGTCAAAATTTATCAAAATATTGGTGATTTCGTTTTTATCCGTGCCTATGATCTCAGTGCCTGCAGCCTCGATTATATTTTTAGCTAGAAGCGCGAAAGAGCGGAAATCATTTGAACTAATGCGACCGTCCTCTTCATCTTTTAGCATCTTAGCCTTTAATTTTTGCTGCGCCCAGCAAAGCTCTGCGTATTGGCTAGCTACTACTTGCGAAAACTCCGGTAGCTTAGCTTTAGCTTCGAGTGCTCTTTTATCTTTCGCATCTTGTTTTAAGATCTCGCGAACCCAATTTTCAGAGTTAGCCCAACCTCGCACCTCTTTTTCAGCAAGACCTAATCGCGCCGCTATCTCAGGTGGGCTTAAGCGCTCCTCGCGCATTATCTTAAAAGCTTCCTTTTTAAGCAGGGCGCGGTTTATGTTTTGCTCGCTCATATTTCTATCCAAGCTTCCTTATGATATTTAACCGCGCGAAAAACTATATCTGGGTTTTGAAAGCAAAGGATTTTGGATTTGATACGAAAAACCTTATCCTGCGCCGTAAAATCGGACTTAACATCCTCAACTATGCTAAGTCCCTCTTGCTCGTAAGAAAAATCGGCGATATAGGTAATAGCGCGTCTTGCCCTGCCTAAGCGGTCTTTAAATCCGGGCTGAAGCGTAAAGCCGGGATGGATACAAAGCGCGCTTATGCGCCCTGCTTTTTCAAGCGTTTTTAAATAGACGTAGCGATTAGCTTCGCTAGCGCTGTCAAAGGTGTAGCCATCAAGAAGGGTTTTATTATGAGGGATTTTGCCCGTGCTTTTAACGCCAAAAGAGCTTTTGCGGGCTCTAGCAATAGCGCGAGCTTTGATGATCGCTTTTTTAAGAGCGGGGCTAGAGGAGATCAGAGCATCGGCACTAGCGCCGGAGCTTGCGAAAAAAATCTTAGCCATCGCTACTTTGCAACCCGATAAAGATAGCTAAAAAACGCGCAGATATATGTAGCCAAGAAAGCCTCCTTTATGATTGCGCGCAAGTTTAGCCGAAAAATTTTAAGAGTGGGTTAGTAGAAAACGCAGAAAAATCGCAAGCGACATCCCAGGCTCCGCAGACTTAACGATGAAACTCCCGCCTTGCGGGGATTAGCGCCGCACTATTAATAGCTAAAAAATAACTTAATTTTTAAAATTTACCACCAAAAACCGCTACTTTCCAAAAAAATCGGAAACTCCTTTCCGTAGACATAAGCGCCGGAATTCGCCCAATCTTTGCAAAGATAATCTAAACAATAAAGGCTAAGCAATGAGAAAAAGCGAAGCCAAACCGCTGCGATGAAGTCAAATACTGCTTTTAACTCGCGATAAATCTTGCCGTGACTTGATTACCATTTTGCTACTTAGGTTTAATTTAGCGCCGTCAAGCTTAGCTAGCGTGATTAATATCGCTTTGGCTTTTTCTATGAAATCGGCGTTAGCTTGTATGGTTAGGGTTTGATTAGCCTTTGTTTTAAAATCCTAGAGATGTTTTAACTTCTTGAGGTTTGATTACGAATAGGTGTAAGGGGGGTGTAAGAGAAAAGGCATATATGAATAGCGGTTAGGGATTTCTTAAAGTCGTTTAAACTCCCATTCTAGCGAGGTTTGAGAAGGATTGAGAAGGCGGAAAAATGCTCGAAACTTAAAATGTCACAACTCGTTGTTGTTTCCTCCTTATTAAGGCTCTAACCCCCTTTTTATCGTGCTTTGCTTATTACCCCGTGTCAAAATGAGACAAAACGCATAAACGCTTAAGAGCTAAAATTTAGGTGCAAAAAAAATCATATGCGCTAGCAAGAACTTAAACTACCATACGAACTAAGCCTAAACGATACCCTGCACAAAAAAGACCCTCCCCACCCCCAAAACGCAAGCGCAAAAATTGATATATCATACCCCAAAATTTTATCTAAATTTTAAACTCGGACGCCTATTTTAGGGCACTAAAAATAAATTTTATGTTTAAAAATTCTCTTTTTAGAATAACAAGAAAAGATGAATTTAGCGGATGATTGTTTTAGATGGTATTTTGTGCTTTATGCCTTAAAACTCATTTGCAGAGCCTACAACGCGTTTTAACCCTTGGGGTTAGTCTTGATATTACCCGAGTGTCGTTCGTTGAAATTTGAGCCGTTTGCGTGCGTTTAAATGGCGCTATTAAATTTTTTCCAATTCTCATCGGCGATCCTCTCATATTTTTCTATGCTTTCGTGCTTGTGCGCGTGGCACCACTGATGGCAGGCTCTACATACCGCGATCAGCTTTCTATCGTCCTTGTCCGCCCCATAGCGTCCGAATTTCACGTGATGAGCCTCAACGCTCGGAGCTTCGGCACAAATTTGACACATGGGGTGTTCGTAGGCTAGGAAATTTTTAAAAGCTTCAAACTTCGCTTTGGATAGTCTCATACTGACCTCACCCTTGCCTTTTCAAGCAGCTTCCTAAAGCCCTCGGAGTTTGCGGGCGTTTGTTTGTTTTCGAGCTTCGGCGCGCTCTTGTTTTCGAGCTTCGCCATTTCTCTGTCCTGCAAAATTTGCTCTACAGCTTTCTCGCCGCTCTCTATCGCCGCCATTTCTAGCAGTGAAACGTTTTTGTTCTCGCCTATGAGATGCACCCCCTCGCTTTTGCAGCCCGAAAGCTCGGCTATTCCTCTTAGGCGCGTCCTTGCTAGCTCTTTGCCGGCATAGGCTTTGTATGCGCTTAGAAACTCTTTTTTGACCCACACTAGCTCGTCTAGTCCGCAGTTGTTGATCTTATCCCAGCCGCCCACTATGTGATTTACGGCGCGATTGATAGCCTCATCCACAAAGCTCACGCTGCGATATGGTCCGTATTTGGCACAAGCGTTCATCGCTTCATCCCAAGCTTCTACCGCTCGTTCATCTACGCTACCCTCTATCGCCTCTACGAATTCGGCGATTTTCGGCATTGTAGGATAGACGCGGGTAGTCGTGATCTTTCTGCAAGCCTTTTTAAAATCCTCGATGTCGTAGTGCTCTAGGCTTTCAAAATACAGCCTTGTTATGCCCTCTCCGAATTTTGTGCCGTAGTATTCGCACATAACCGAAAAGCAGGGGCTAAACTCCTCAAATTTCATCTCATCTCCCTTGCGATTTGTAGTATTCGGCGAGGTTTGCCATATTTTTCATGCTCCATTGCCCCGCTTCGCTCACTTGCGATAGCGGTAGCCCCATTGAGCCTACTTCCTCGCCTTTTTCGTTGACCTTACGCCGCAGAAACCCGCTTTCGTTTTTCGCCCAGTTCCTTACGGCGGCTTTCCAATCTTTCATCGGAGCTCTCCCTACTACCCAGCCTTTGGCCTCGTAGAAATCAA
The DNA here is from genome assembly GCA_963547835.1 of uncultured Campylobacter sp. Classification (GTDB taxonomy): domain Bacteria; phylum Campylobacterota; class Campylobacteria; order Campylobacterales; family Campylobacteraceae; genus Campylobacter_B. Next base: position 4,299 of record CAUUSU010000001.1, on the reverse strand, counting down.
AAAATGCCTCTGCGTCGATATTTTTGTTCGCTTCTTGGCAGTAGGCTTTGATCTGCTCGATCGTAGGCTTTTGAAATTTTTTAGACCTTGCGGGTTCTTGATTTTGGATGGGAGGTGAAAAATCATCTGCGGGGATCGCTTCTCGCGTGCGCGCGTTAGCGAGCGATAGCGAGCTATCCGTTTGAAATTCTTTTGAATTTTCTTCTGTAGGTGTGTTTGTTAATTTATATACATTCGCCGATTGGCTGAATACATTCGCCGATTGGCTGAATCCACTTGCGGTTTCGCTTTTTCCACTCGCGTCCTCGCTTTGTGGATTTTGCTTAGCATCCTCTTTTAAATTTTCGGCGTCGCTTCTATGCTCTTTAAGTAAGTAGCGATATTCGTCTGCGATGCTATACCACTTCGTGCGATCAAACTTATTTTTATTGAAATTTCCCGATATGATTATCCCCGCGTCCTCAAGCTTTTTTATCGTTTTTTGGATGGCGTTTGGGGTTAAATAATGGAATTTTTCCGCAAGTGCTTTCGCTGAGCTAAAAACCCAGCATCTGCCCTCGTAGAAGTTACGCTCGTTGCGCTCGTTTTCTACTAGCCAAAAAACTATCCAGTCCAATAATATCGCCTCTTGAAGTCCGTAGCGCTCTGCTACGTCGGTGTTAAATGAATGTCTCATATCCTGCTTCCTTAAATTTGACTTTCAGTTAAATCCTTCGTAGAATTCCGCCGCCAAGCTAAGAAATTCATCACAAAGGATTTAAATGACAGACAAAGAGATAGTTTTAGAGCTAACCAAACTCGCAATACAAGCAGAAATGCTCCGATCAAGACCGGAGGATGCTCCTAAAATGGTAGCGGAGGCGTTTAATACTATCGCCGAAAGTATTAAAGACGCCATGAGTAAGCTTAACGATGCAGATATCCATCTAGATCGAAATAAGAAATAATCATTTCTACCATCTTAGCTTGGTCTTTTTTGCTTGAGCGTTTGTCTAGCTCCGTCATTATCTTTTTAAGCGATTTTAAAAAGCGCTTGTTTTCAGCCTTTTTTTCATCGGCGTTTAACGTCGTTTGCATTTTTTATCCTTTCTGCATCTAATTTGCGTATCGATATCCTCTTCCTCATCTTTGTACTCTTCCGTAATGAAACCGATCGCGCTTGCGCCTCCACCTAGCTTATCAACCTCCTCGCGAAGCTTTTTTATCGCGCGCTTAAGTTTTTTAATCTCTTTTTTGACTTTCACGTCCAGCGCTCCAAACCCATACGCAAAGCGCGATTATTCCGCCGATGGCAAAAGCAAGGTCTGCGGTCATTTTTCGTTCGCTACGCTTTCTACAAGTTTCGCGAGCGCCTGCGTTTCTAGCCCGCGCTCAATCAAAACCGCCATAAAATCAATGCAAAACCTCACTACCTCGCTATCGTTTTTAAACCCTTTTTTGTTTTGGATTTTGACGATAGCGGCGATGTTCTGGTTCGAAAGCTTGAAAGCCTTGCTATTGTCATACTTCGGCGCTACCATTCTTAGCCTTTCGTAATATTTTCAGAGAGCCGAATTTTTGGCTATTCTTCTGCATAAAAGCGCTAAAAAGCTTTGGGTTGCCCCATATTTGAGTAGGAAAACCCCAATGCTTTTGCATCGCATTTGCGTGTTTGACTTTTGGCGTATTGATTTGTAAAAACCATAGCGAAACTGCCCCCTGCGTGACGCCAAGCTTTTTTGCTATTTGTGATTGTGTGATTTTTATCTGTTCCATAAGCGGTATATTATCATCGATAATATAAAAATCTGCTTAATGATATTATCTTTAGTAATTTTAAAATTGCTAAAATTCAATAGAAGGATTTTTAATGGATATTCATCAAAAGATTAGAGCTTTCAGACAGGAAGCGGGGCTAACACAGGTGCAGTTTGCCGAGAAGCTAGGCATAACGCAAGGGCTTGTGGCGCACTATGAAACGCAGCCGGGCGAAATCGGCAAAAACGGCAAAGAGAAAAAATCGTCAAAACCCGAGCTTGAAAAGTTGCCGCTAATAGCGGAAATATTGGGAAAAAACGTAATAGATTTATTCGATGACGAGGAGACGTCAAAGAGGCAGATCGTCAAAAAAGAGCTGAAAAATAATTTTGAAAAATACGCCCATCTAATACCTGCCGAGTATGGTCTTAAAAACGTGGTGTTTCTCTCTAAATCGGAGATGCTTATCGGCGCGGGCAGCGAGGGCGCGTATGATTTGGATTTGTTTAACAAAGAAACTAAAATCGCCGTGGATCGCTCTTTTATCAAAGGGCTTGACCCCAAGAATTTAAAACTTTTCGAGGTTGTAGGCGATAGCATGCAGCCCGAATATGACGAGGGGGATTTGGCGATCGTAGATATGGTAAATTTTAGGGGCGATTTTATTAAGATCGGCGGCATTTACGTCGTGCGCGTGGGCGACGTAGTTTACGTAAAAAGGGTCGAGTTCTTACCGAAAGGCGCTATTAAGCTCATCAGCCTAAACTCCAAATACGGCGATCTATACCCGCATAAAGAGGGCTACGAATACGAGATCCTAGGCAAGGTCTGCGGCAAGATCAAGCTAGAAATTCAAAAGGGGCTGACGTTTAGCGATAGCGGGATAAAATAGGGCGCGTAATCGGGTCATATTTTATAAATTCTAAGAGGTTTTAAAAAACGCAACAGGGTAAATAATTATGAAGGTTGTTGTCGGGCTTAGCAGGGCGTCCTCTAAAAAGAATATCCCGAATATGAAAAGGAAAATAAGAAAGCAATTTAAGCGCAAAAATAAAAAATGTGATCGAGAACACGCATTCGCCCCTCCGCGCGATATTTATCATAAAAATAAGGTGCTACATAAAATTGATATGCCCGAGAAAATGATTTTTCCGGAAGATATTAAGACGCTAAATTCTACGCTAGAGAAGCTTGACTATTATAGAAGCAAAAGACATAGTCATAGAATATCAATAGATCATAGAAAAATGACTGTAATAGACAATGCGTCTATACTTCTAATGACCGTCGGTATAAATAATATTTTTCACGGAGAAAAATTAATAAGAAACGGCAAGGTTTCGCCTCCAAAGTTAATAGATCAAAGATTGGCGGCTATAGGATATTGGGATGCGCTATGCATAAATCCCCAAAAAGAAACTATCGAAGAGGGGCAGAAATACTTAAAAATAGACTATCGAGACGGCGAAAGCATAGACAACGAATTCCACTATCCCATTATAGATTTTTTTACCGGTAAAGATCAAATTTTAGAGAAAAATAAAGATGAGTTATTCGACGCGATCTTTGAAGCGATGGCAAATTCTAGCGAACACGCCTTTGTGAATTTTGACGGAGATAAAAAGATATGGTTTATGGGAGCTTACAATGAGGAAGAAAGAGAAATTGAATTTATTTTTTATGATACGGGGATCGGGATATTTAAATCGCTAGAGACGGGAAGAAGTAAATTTGTCCAAAATCTTTATCGTTTATCAAGACGTATCGGAAGAGCAAATACGTTAAGAACGCTATGCAGATCCAACCTGTCAAGATACAAAGACAAAAATAATAATAGAGGTTTTGGAATGATAGCATTTAAGAATTTTATAGATACCATTAAGCGAGACAGTAGCAAAGACGCTTCTTTAGAGGTCGCCACTGACGAATTCCTATATTTAACAAAAAACGATAGTATAATACGACTTAAGTCTAAGATACAAGGGACGTTTATTAGGTGGTCTATAAAGGATTTGAATGTGGGAGTATAATAATGGAAAATAAGATCGTATATAATTTTGCTAAAAATTTTACAGATGCACCGGGCCCTAGATATAAAAAGCTCGGAGATAAATCGGGGGAGGAGTTTAGAGAAGACGTATTAAAAGGGTTATTGGATCAATACGATATCGTAGAGATAGACGGTAGCAATATAAAAACCTCTTTTAACCCATCTTTTTTATCTGAGGCCTTTTCTCCGCTATATGAGCAATTAGGAGAAGAAGAATTTTTTAGGAGAGTTAGGCTGTTTAGCTCTGATAACCCTAAGCTAGAAGAAAAATTTAGAGCTTTTTCTATGCCGCTAATAAAGCAATAAACAATGAGCGCTCCGTTTTGGCTCTCTTTGATAGCCATATTTTTTACCCTTATTAACTTTGTATATTTACTAACCAAAGATAGGTTTCAAAAGGTCGATAGTGAAAGAAAAGAATGCTTATCGGTTTTAAAAGACTGCTTTTCAAAAATTTTAAAAAAAGACTATGACGGCAATATTATGGAACTTACGTCAAATATTGAGGCATT